>CAYNLE010000016.1:21164-34574 GCA_964397975.1 uncultured Verrucomicrobiales bacterium
GTGATTTTTATCTGAACTGCTAATGATGCTTACTTAATAGTTGGGCGACGCTTCGGTAGATTGATCTTTATCTTTTCTCCGTCACTAGCAGGCTTCATAGCGAGGTCCGTTGTGTTATCAGTTCTGGCAATGTTTTCATGTGGTAAACCTCCTTTTGGAGATGCAGAGGCATCACTGCTGAGGTTTTTTGGAAGGCTGCGCATGAAGTTTTCAAACTGCTCAAGATTCGTAGTAGAGCGGAAGAGGTTACTGAGTGTTTCACTTTCGATACTGCCCATGAGCGTTTCGAAGAGTGCATACGCCTCGTTTTTATACTCGATAAGTGGATCTTTCTGACCTTGTGCACGTAGCTGAATACCTTCACGGAGAGCATCCATATTATAAAGGTGCTCCTGCCATAGTTTATCAATACTAGTGAGGATGATATGACGCTCTAGTCCATCTAACATAGATGGTTCTTCATGTGCCATTTTAAGCTCATAAGCTTCTTTGACTTGATCTACGATGAACTGTGAGTTTTCATCTGTATTACGGTCATGGAAACCACTGGTTTCTAGCGTGAGCTGAACAGGGAAGCTCGTGTTTACCCAGTTAAGAAGTTCTGCGTAGTCAGGAGCTCCTCCGTCACGCTCTTCTAGGTAACCTTGAACGGTATCTGGAATCGCTTTTTCAATGACTTCGTAAACGAGGTCACGTGGGTTTTCAGAATTAATAACTTCATTACGGTAGCCGTAAACGACTTCCCGCTGTTTGTTCATAACGTCATCAAAGTCGAGAACTCGCTTACGCCAAGTGTAGTTACGCTGTTCAACACGTTTTTGTGCTGTTTCTACAGCGCGGTTAAGCCATTTATGTTCAAGAGCTTCTCCATCCTCTAGGCCGAAGCGCTCCATCATATTGGTCATACGCTCAGCAGCTGCGAAGTTACGCATGAGGTCGTCTTCAAATGAGATGAAAAACTGGCTCATGCCTGGGTCACCCTGACGTGAACAACGACCACGTAGCTGACGGTCAACACGGCGTGATTCGTAGCGCTCAGTAGCGATGACAAAGAGGCCACCTAGTTCAGCGACGCCTTCACCGAGTTTAATATCAGTTCCCCGACCAGCCATGTTAGTAGAAACTGTAACAGCTCCTTTTTGACCTGCATTTTGAACGATTTCAGCCTCTTGGAGGTGGTGTTTAGCATTAAGAACGTTACATGGGACTTTAGCTCTCTTGAGCATTTTACCGAGTAGTTCAGAGGCATCAACGGAAGCTGTTCCTACAAGAACTGGCTGACCTCGCTCATGGGCTTCTTGAATCTTAGCAACAACAGTATTGTATTTTTCACGGCGAGTCTTGAAGACTTGGTCATTGTGATCAATACGGATGTTAGGGACGTTTGTTGGGATAGGTAAGACGTCGAGTTTGTAAATATCGTGGAACTCAGCAGCTTCGGTCTCAGCTGTACCTGTCATACCACCTAGTTTTTCGTAGAGGCGGAAGTAGTTCTGGATGGTGATCGTGGCGTAGGTCTGAGTTTCTTCCTCTATCTGAGAACCTTCTTTTGCTTCTACAGCCTGGTGTAAACCATCTGACCAACGACGACCTGGCATTTCACGGCCTGTGTTGTCATCAACGATAATAACTTTGTTATCTTTGACGACATACTGCACGTCCTTCTCGTAGAGACAGAATGCTTTTAGGAGCTGTGAAATAGAGTGCATCTTTTCACCTTGTGTATCGAGACGTAGCTGTAGCGCGTCTTTTTTCGCAGAGCGATCTTCGGCAGATAAATTTAAGTCGGCATCGATCTCAGCATAAGCAGCACCTAAGTCTGGTAGAACGAACGCCTCTGGATCTTGAGGGGAGAGTAGCTCACGTCCCATTTCCATGAGGTCGGCATCATGTGCTTTTTCATCGATGGTGTAGTAGAGCTCTTCTTTGATCTCAAAGAGGTCTCGTTTCTGTGAGTCTTGATACATAGACAGCTCAGTCTTTTCGATAAGACGACGAGTGTCTGGATCCTCCATGAAACGCATTAACTGGCGGTTACGTGGATTTCCTAATTTAATTTTAAATAAAGCACGTCCAGCTACAACATCGTCTTTTGCTTCGATCGCTTTCTTAGCTTCTTCTGCTAGGTCATTACAGAGAGCACTCTGCTTTTTAACGAGGTTAGATACGATGGGACAGTATTTACTGTATTGCTCGATGTTAGAAACCGTAGACGGGCCTGATATGATGAGAGGTGTTCTCGCTTCATCAATGAGAATAGAGTCGACCTCATCAATAATAGCGAAGTAGTGGCCACGTTGAACCAGCTCTTCCTTTGATGATGACATTCCATTGTCGCGAAGGTAGTCGAAGCCAAATTCGGCATTGGTTCCATACGTGATGTCACAGAGATACTGTGAGCGGCGAAGTGGTGGAGGCATCTGGCTCTGGATTACACCAATGGAGAGGCCAAGGAACTTAAAGACGGAGCCCATCCACTCAGAGTCACGGCGTGCAAGGTAGTCGTTCACCGTAACAACGTGAACCCCAAGGCCTGTGAGAGCGTTTAAAAATACAGGGAGAGTAGCGACAAGAGTTTTACCCTCACCGGTTTGCATCTCTGCGATCATACCACGATGGAGTGCGATACCACCAATAAGCTGCACATCAAAGTGAACCATTTCCCAGCCTAAGGGCTGGTCGCAGACGTTAATAGTCTGACCACAGAGACGGCGTGCAGCACTTTTTACAGCAGCGAACGCTTCCACCATGATACTATCGAGGTATTTAGCACGGCTGGTTTGAAAGTTATTTACTTCGATTTCACGAAAAGCATTTTTTGCTGTTTCGATGGATTCGGCATCAGCTGTTACCTGAGGAAGGTTAGGGAACTCACCGCGTAGTGCGTCGAGACGCTCCGCAACAGCATTGGTTGTTTCTTGAAGCTGAGCAGGCTCCATAAGCTGGATTTCACGGGACGTTGCTACTTCAAGAGGTAAGTAACGGTGCAAGTGGGTTTTCCAGTTGTTGACTCTATCACGTAATTGATCATCTGAATCATTTTGAAAACCTACTTCAGCTTGATTAATCTTTGCAACGACGGGAGCGAGGCGTTTTACCTCGCGCTGGTTTTTACTACCGACGATTTTCTGAAGAGTCCATTTAAGCATTGTAAAGTGTGCGCGGATTAATGAGTGCGCGCACGTTCCATACACCCCCTTAGCTAATATAGCAAGGGATTAGGAACGCTTGATGGCAGCTAATGTGCTATGGCTTTTCTGGAGGTGATTTGTGACTGAGCGGATAGCCTCTAATGTAGCCTTAGATATATGGTGTTCCATACCTTCTACATCACGATAGATAGTGTCTTTATCGATGTCAAAAAGCTCTAGAAAGCTAGTTAAAGTCTGGTGTCTATCGACGATGGCCTGTGCAATACCTAGACCTTCTTCAGTTAAAGTTGTGCCACGGTATTTGACGTGTTTCACTAAACCTTCAGAGTTGAGTCTCTGAAGCATATTCGTCACACTCGCTTGAGATATGTTTAGTTTTTTTGAAATATCAATGGTGCGAGCGTAGCCTTTTTCCTCTATGAGGTGGAGGATTTGCTCGAGATAGTCGTCACGTGCGGTAGATCCACTGGTGCGAGCAGATTGAGCTGTCTTATTAGGCATAACAAATATTTACGACTAGAGCGGAATAGAAGCAAGTGAAGAAAACTGAATGTTTTATCTGTTACTGAGATGTTGTAGGATTAGCACCTTTTGATGCCTTAATAATTTGAGGGGCTCGGTAAATATCTCGGTTGGAGCTCTGGAACTCTGCTTTGAGGCGAATAGATAGTGTTGATAAGTCGACAATTTCCCAATTTATAAAAGTCCAGGCGCCGTCTTTTCCATCGTGGCTAAAGCCTATTAACAAGTGCAGGGCATTATGCTGGATCTTATTCGTTCTAGAGCGTGGTTCATAATAGAAAGTCCGCAGTGAGGATGCTCGTGACTTTTCTTCGTATAGTTTTGGATCTAGGTAAACATACGTTTGTTTACCTTGCTCAGAGGTGTGAGTGATCAATAGATCTGGATAGCCACTACGTTGTTCATTTCCGTTATTGTTTTTAGGTATAGTGCAGCTGAAGTGATTAAGGCTATTGAGGTGCTTCATTAGGTAGTTTTCGAAAAAACGAGAAGCTTCATTGATTCTTCTAAGTTTGCGGATAGGAGATGTGCTTTGATTCATCTCAGATTGAGTATCGTCGGCAGCTTTTTCGATGGCGTTTTTGATCTCTTGGTGGACTTCGTTCTTTGAGTCAAAGGCGATGACCTTTTTTCCGCAACCAGCATGAATAACCTCACTAAAAGTAAAACGTCGAGTGCCTAAGTCCTGCTGAAGTAATAGATGGATTAAGCTTTCTGTATCATATGGTTCCTCAGCAAGGAGGTTTATCACGCTAAATAGGGCGAGTATGGTGCCTAGGGGGATTCTCTGAGCTGTAAAAGTCATAACTGGATATTGAAAAGAGTTAGATTCGTAGCTGCCAAATTATACGTTGACTACTACTCATGATGAATGATTATAACACCATAATGTTTAAAGAATGTATACAAAGTGTATCAATCGTTTCACTGTCGGTCGTGACGGTTCTGACTGGCAGTGTCGTGTCTGCAGAGGATACTAAGAAGCCGAATGTAATTCTCGTTATTACAGATGACCAGGGATACTGCGATTTTGGTTTTACTGGGAATAAAGCGATTAATACTCCAACACTCGATAAGTTACGTGAAGAGTCGATCTTACTTGATAATTTCCATGTAGACCCGACCTGTGGACCTACTCGTGCGGCATTAATGAGTGGACGTTATTCGGACCGAGTAGGCGTCTGGCATACTGTTCAGGGGAGAAATATGCTGCGTCAGCGTGAAGTGACCATGGCAGATGTGTTTCAGGATAATGGATATAAAACAGGTTTGTTTGGGAAATGGCACTTAGGTGATAATTATCCGTATAGACCAGAGGATCGAGGTTTTGGCTACACCGTTTATCATGGTGCGGGTGGTGTCGGTCAAACACCGGATTACTGGGGGAATGACTACTTTGATGATACCTATATGGTAAACGGTAAGCTCCAGCGCCTAGAGGGATACTGCACGGATGTCTGGTTTGACGAGGGGATGAAATTCATCAAAGAAAACAAAGATGAACCGTTCTTTGCCTACATTGCCCCGAACGCACCACACCTGCCTCTTTATTGTCCGGCAGAATACAGTGCCCCATATGTTGGTAAGCCAGGTGTTTCTGCACCAGAGTATTTTGGTATGATCACGAATATCGATGATAACATGGCTAAGTTAAATAAGTTCCTGCGTGATGAGGGGCTCGAGGAGAACACCATTCTTATTTATATGACTGATAACGGCCCATCTGGCTCTGTTATGAAAAAAACAGATGCCTATGATGCAGGCTTAAAGGGGTTTAAAGCCCAACGCTGGGAAGGTGGACACCGTGTGCCATTGCTAATGCGTTGGCCAAACGGAAAATTAGATGCAGGTAAGTCCATCGACCAGTTAACAGCTCACTTAGATGTTTTGCCAACACTGATCGACTTATGTGATCTATCAGCACCTAAGGTTGAGTTTGATGGTAATAGTATTCGTGACTTGATCTATACCGATGGTTCTAAGTGGGATAACCGCACATTAGTCGTAGAGTCTCAGCGTGTTCTTGATCCTGAAAAATGGCGTGAGAGCTCTGTGATGAATGGCCAATGGCGCCTTATCAACGGTGAAGAACTGTATGACCTTTCAACAGACCCTAAACAAGCTTCTGATGTTGCAGATAAAAACCCAGAAGTGATGAGTTCACTGAAAGCGACGTATGACCGTTTTTGGGACGATGTTTCTAAGGAACATAACCTTAATACGAATATCATTATTGGTGCCGATGAAGCTCCAGTAGTTGCACTAACATCGCATGACTGGTTGATCGATAGACTTCCACCATGGAACCAAAAACATATCTTGGAAGGCAAAGTGATGGTACAAGGTCGCTGGGGTGTTGAGGTCGCTCAAGACGGAGAGTATGAAATCTCTATGCGCCGCTGGCCGATCGAGCTTAATACAGGTATTAATGAGGCTATCAAAGGGGGAAAAGCATTCAGCTTTGAAACAGCTAAGCTTAAAATAGGTGATGTCGAAGAGGAAATGGTAATTCCTGAAGGCTCGAAAGAGGTAACCTTTAAAGTGAAGCTGAAAAAAGGTGAGTTTTATCTTATCCCTAGCTTTGTAGGTGGTGGTGTAGAAGGAACACCATACTACTGCTATATCACACATAAACCAAAAGATGGTTGGCAAACACCAGCTGGAATGGGCATCCCTCTCTATGATGCTTCATATGGAAGAAAGCCACCAGCGTTGATCAAATAAAAAAGATTACGCTGATTAAATGATCTTCTTCTATTCACTTTGTTAATATCAAACTGGTGATGTTGGTGTGGCCAAAAGTGGTCACACCAACGTCGTTTATTTCTAGGTTAGCTCTGCATCACAGAGCTTGAATCTAATTACACCTATATGGTTGAGCGGTAGATTCCCTTCCACTGATTACCGGCTCTTATTTACTATATAGGGAGGTATAAAAAAAGAGCTACACCAACTTGGTATAGCTCTTTAGTCTAGATTACACAGGGGTCATCCATGACTTTTATGAATAAGGTGACTATTTGAAGTGCTTAAGTAAGAAGTTTACAGTGTTATCTACAATTTCGTCTCTAGAGGGTTCTATGTCGGCATCCACTTTTCTCCAGTTGTGGCCTGCATTTTTAACAATCGAGATTTCGACAGGGGCTTTGATTGTTTCTAACGCTTGTTCCATACGGTGAGCCTGCTTTACAGGTATGCTGGTGTCCTTGTCGCCTTGAATCATCAATAACGGTGGGCTATCTTCTGTTAAATATTCAACAGGGCTTACTTCGGTATAGAGTTTAGCTTTATCCTCAGGGTTTTTATTGGCTCCTAAGATTCTCGGTCCAAAGCGATCACGGAAGTTCTCTCTATCATCGTGATTAAAGAGTTGTGAGTCCTGGAAGTCACATGGGCCATACCAGGATACACCAGCCACAGTCTGGTATGTATACTTCGCTAACTCAGGATCTCCTGTGAAACTTTCTGGTGTAGAGAGTAGCAGCATTTGTGATATGTGGCCGCCTGCAGAATCACCAAAGGTATAGATTTTAGTGGGGTCTATGCCAATCGTTTCGCTATGCGCTGAAATAAAACGAATTGCATCTTTGGCATCTACGACACAGTCACGCATCGCTACTTTTGTATTTTTTTTGCAGAGTCGGTAATTAACAGATACTACGCAAAACCCTTTTTCTAAGAGTTTTTTATGCACAACTGCGAATGACGCTTTTCCTGCAGCGTGCTTGTTTCCTGCTGCCCATCCGCCACCATGTGTATAGATCACAACAGGTTTCTTTTTGTTGTCATCAACATCTGGGTAATAAAAGTCTAAGTAGAGATCTTCCTCTTCAGTCTTTTTATAGAGAACATCTAAAACTTTTTCACCTTTATGGTCTATGTAGCCTCTAGTGACATTTTTAAATTCTTCTTGATCTAAGACATTGTCTTTATTTAGGTCATGGTGCTTGTTCTTTTTCCATAACTTTTCATTTTCCTCTGCCTGTAATTGGCCATCTGTATTTTTATCGAGATTAGCCATCACTCTTTTAAAATAGGTGGCTGTATAAGAGTCTTTAGATTCTACAAACGGCTCTAAAGCGTAAGAGTTTCCAGCTGTAATAATAATGGAAGCTGTAATACTGTAGAGGAAGGTTTTTTTCATTTTCTGGGGTGTATTTTGTATTAAATGGGGAGGGTGATATCTCGAAGTGAGTAAGTTAAGCTCTAGTTTTGTTTTTTCAGCTAGTTGTATCAAGCTTTTTTAACCGGCTGCATTAAGACGAATGGGGAGACGACCAGGGCAGTGAAGTCCTCTGGGTTAGATTCCCACCATTCGGAGTGTAGCTCAGAGGGTTTGAGGATGTCACCAGCTTTAAGCCACGCTTTGATTTTTTCTGATTCATCATCACCGAGGGCTTTCCCTACTTCTGTGATAGAAAGGCACGGGTCTACATAGATTAGAGCTGAAGACTCGAAGTGAGGCTTGAGATACTCCCAGTCTACGACACCAGTGTATTTCTCTAATTTCTCTAGCGCGTCCCGATCATCATAGCCTAACATGTTGTAGGGCATGTTAGGCTTGTTTTTGCTGTCTTCAGGAGTCGTCATAGAAGATCTATTTTATGCCATTTTATCGTAACCTATACGGAAACGTTGATTGCGTAATTTCGAATTACCGAGATTTTTAATCAGTTTGTCAGCTACTTCTTTTTCGACATCAACGAGAGTATGCCGTTCGAATAACTGGATTTGACCGACAGAGCCGTCAGGGGCTTTTCCTTCACGGTAGAACATACCGAGAATGTCACCAGCACCTACGCTGGCAGCTTTTCCTAGGCTGACGAATAGAGTCGTTGCATTAGGGTTTTTTTCTCTCGGTTTTCTATCGCGGTCACCACGTTCACGACCTCTTTCACGCCTTTCGCCGCGCTCCCGGTTATTTGAGCGTTCTCTGCGAGGCTTGTCGCTACCTGCTTTGTAGTCAGGATTATCTTCAGCGATTTTTTCACCTTCACGTCCGATGGATTCGCGGAGTAGTTCGAATACTGATGAGGCGATGTCCGTGGCAGTGTGTCCCTGGTCGAGTAGGCGGTCGATGTAGTGGCGGTAGCTACGGTTGACTTCGTTTTCGAGACGACCTTGCACAAGCTCAAACAGCTGATCTGCACGACGTCCTTCTACTTCTTCCTGAGTAGGGATTTTTTCACGTTTGATCTTCTGGTTTGTGTAGCGCTCGATACTCTGCAGACGGTAGATATCTCTACCAAAAACAAAGCTGGTTGCCTTACCTTCACGACCTGCACGGCCAGTTCTGCCAATACGGTGAACGTAATCTTCAGGATCCTGTGGGATGTCGTAGTTAAAGACGGCTTCTACGTCTTCGATGTCGAGTCCGCGAGCAGCTACGTCAGTGGCTACGAGTAGTTCAAACGCACCTTCACGGAAGCGTTTAGTTGTGCGTTCACGTGCTTGCTGAGTGATGTCTCCGTGGAGTTTGTCAGCACTGTAACCTCTGGCTGTTAGTGCGTCTGTGCACTCGTCTACACTACGTTTTGTATTACAGAAAATAACAGCAAGACGTGGGTTGTCTATATCAAGCAGGCGAGTAAGGACTTCGACTTTCGAGCGGTTCCTGACTTCGTAGTATGACTGTGTGATAGTTGAGACCGTTTTAGTTTCTCTCTTAATAGAAACTGTAGTAGGGTCATCACCAAATTTCTGAATAAGTTTCTGCACCTGCTTATTCATCGTAGCAGAGAAGAAGAGTGTCTGGTGGTCTTCCTTCATCGCACCGAGTAGGTCTTCCATGTCTTCACGGAATCCCATGTCGAGCATACGGTCAGCTTCATCGAGAATAGCTAGCTGGATAGTTGCTGGCTTGAGTGTTTTCCTTCTGAGGTGGTCGAGTAGACGGCCAGGAGTTCCTACGATGATATGAGCACCTTGTTTGAGCTGCCTGATCTGGCGGTCGATAGGTGTTCCTCCGTAGACAGGCACAGCGCGGAGGCCTTGGATCTTCGCTCCTAAGCTGTGAACTTCTTCACAGACCTGGACACAGAGTTCACGAGTAGGGGAAAGGATGATTACTTGAGCGACGTCTTTACTGGTGTCGATCATTTCTAGTGCTGGCAGAGTAAATGCAGCTGTTTTACCAGAGCCAGTTTCAGATAAACCGACGATGTCTTTTCCAGCAAGAATGTATGGGATCGCTTTAGCTTGAATAGGTGAGGGGCTTTCGAAACCTAGATGGTTAATAGCATCCAGTAGTTCCTTACGAAGTCCAAGTTCTGAAAATGAGACGTCAGTCATGATGTCGGTAATATGATTGTTTAAAATGAAGCCTTAGCACGAAATCATGGAGAAACCTTGAGGTGCCATAGCAAGTAGAGCCGAGCCTTAGGCGTGCTTTACTGAATTGGCAACTTTAAAAAGTAAGACTTAGCTTTTAGTCTGGTTTTCTTAAGCAGCTATTGATGAGCTCAGATGCATAGATTGCTTGATGAAAAAGGTTGCAAAACATCGGTAAGGATGGCTTTTTTTATGCCTATGGCTGAAGCAAAAGATCGTAAGACGCTCGAACAGCGTCATCAAATGACAGACTTGGAGCGACTAAGGCACTCTTGTGCGCATGTTCTTGCTACCGCAGTCCTTAATATTTGGCCTAATGCACAGCTTGCAGGCGGCCCTCCAGTAGATAGTGGTTTTTACTACGATATTGATCTAGATCACTCGATTACGCCTTCTGATTTTGAGAAAATAGAGGCTGAGATGAAGTCGATCGTTAAAGCGAACCAGACATTTGAGAAAATGGTGGTTACTCGTGATGAAGCATTAGTTATGGCTCAGAGCGGCCGTTTAGGTGCTCTAACGGAGCGTGATAGTGTGAGCCAGTTTAAGGTTGATCTACTTAATGACATTCCAGAAGGTGAAGAGATAACTATTTTTAAAAATGGAGACTTCTGGGACCTCTGTGCGGGGCCTCACGTAGGGCGCACGGGTAACTGTAAGGCCTTTAAGGTGATGAGTGTAGCGAGTGCTTTCTATAAGGGGGATAATACCCAACCACAGCTACAGCGTATTTACGGCACCTGTTTTAAAAATAAGACGGCGCTAACTGAGCATTTAGAAAAGCTAGAAGAAGCGAGAAAACGAGATCACCGTAAACTGGGTAAAGAACTTGGTATTTTCCACATTGATGAGGCTGTAGGGCAGGGCTTGATTCTCTGGAAGCCTAAAGGCGGGCTCCTTCGTCGTGCTCTACAGGACTTTATTACTAGAGAGCTTGATAAGCAGGGGTATTCACAGGTGTTTACGCCGCACATCGGTAAACTTGATCTTTACCGTACTAGTGGCCACTTTCCATATTATCAAGATAGCCAATACGCTGCGATTCCTGAGCGAGATACTCTGCAGAAATTATCTGATGAAAATGCTACCTGTTCAACACTTACGAATGGATTAGAAACAGGCACGATCGAGGGCTACATGCTGAGACCAATGAACTGCCCGCATCATATTAAAATTTATTCGAGTGATCATCACAGTTACAGAGACCTTCCAGTTCGTCTGGCTGAGTTTGGTACTGTTTATCGCTGGGAGCAGTCTGGTGAACTAGGTGGTATGACTCGTGTTAGAGGTTTCACTCAGGATGATGCGCATATATTTTGTACGCCTGAGCAAGTTGAAGCTGAGGTGCAGAGCTGCTTAGAGCTTGTTAAGAAAGTTCTAAAGACTCTAGGCATGAATGATTATAGGGTTCGTCTCTCTATGCGTGACCCTGATAGTGATAAGTATGTAGGTTCTGCTGAGAACTGGGATAAAGCTGAGGATTCTCTTAGGAAAGCCGTGCAGGTGCTCGGAGTTGACTATGAGGAAGAGGCAGGGGAAGCCGCGTTCTATGGTCCTAAGATTGACTTTGTCGTGAAAGACGTGATCGGCCGTGACTGGCAGTTAGGCACAGTACAGGTAGACTATAACTTACCAGAGCGTTTTGATCTAAACTATATCGGTTCAGATAATAAACAGCACCGTCCAGTGATGATTCACCGTGCGCCGTTTGGCTCACTTGAGCGTTTTACTGGATTATTGATTGAGCATTTCGAAGGAAAGTTCCCTACATGGCTTGCTCCTGAGCAAGTGCGTGTATTACCTATATCAGAAAAATTCAATGAGAACGCCGAGCAGGCGGTGAAGGCTCTTGCTGATATCGGTGTTCGAGTATCAATGGATAAGAACGCTGATAAGGTAGGAGCTAAGATTCGCCTTGCCAGACTCGATCGTGTGCCTTATATGCTCGTTATCGGAGCAAGGGAAGCAGAGAGCGGAACTGTCTCAGTAAGACACTTAGATCGTGAAGACTTAGGTGCAATGCCAATCAATGAATTTGTTCAAAACATCCAACAAGAAATCTCCCAAAGATTACTACAGCCGATTATTGAGGCTGAAGGGTAGATTTTAGCCGTTACCTTGTATGGATAACCAACTGGCATATTATAATATTTTACACGTGAAGTGACGTGTGAGGCATCTTCGATCGAAGAGCCGCTTTTAAAATCACTTTCTACAACAAACCAAGGAGAATACCATAGCTAGACCTAAGAAAAAACCATATAAATCACGTCGTGATATGACACGTGTGAACGAGCGTATACGTGCACCTAAAGTAAGGGTAGTATATGAAGATCAGCAGCTCGGAGTGATGAATACTCAGGAAGCTGTAGCAAAAGCGAAATCCGTTGGTTTGGATTTAGTAGAAGTAGCTGCAAATGCTAAGCCTCCTGTTGCACGTGTGTGTGATTACGGTAAATATAAGTATGAGCAAGCGAAGCTAAAGAAAAAGTCACCTAAGACGGTTAGCCGTATTAAGGAGATTAAACTCCGTGTTGGTACTGATTCGCATGATTATAATATCAAGCTTGCACGTGCTGAGCAATTCCTTGATGGCGGTAATAAAGTTCGTGTTAGGCTCCAGTTCCGTGGACGTGAGAACGCTCACCGTGAGATTGGATTCGAAGTACTACTTAAGGTAGCAGATGATCTTAAGCTTATTGCTAATGTTGACCAGAGAGCACGTCTCGCAGGTCGTGCTGTCATGATGATGCTTTCACCGCTACCTGAAGGTCAGCGTAAGCGTAAGTTCTTACTCAGTCACGGTAACCTTATCGATCCTGATGACCAGGGGGATGAGCACTTAGAGTTTAACGATGATGATGAGCTTGTTCAAGGTTCGGATGAAGCTTCAGATGAAAGTTCAGAAGAAGCAGTTGAATCAACTGAGGAGTAACTCATATTTTTAAAAGCCCTTCATTGCGAAGGGCTTTTTTTATTTAGGCCTTAGACTCGCTATGTTTGAGGCCACTGGCGAGTTGGTTGAATGAGGCTTTGCCCGTTAAAATCGCGTTGATAAGAGCAAGGATATGTCCCGCGGCGGAGAATTTCTTCGATTTGCGCTGAATAAATTTTCTTGTTCTTGCGAGAAGCTCGAGGCGGGTGGAGAATGAAGTCGAGTCGTCGGCGAGTGAAGTAGTAAGCACACCGAGCTTGCCGACGCACTCATCTTGTCAACTAAAAAACGAATTTATTCCGCTTTAATCAATTAATAATCAAGGGTTTACGTCCTAAGTTGACGCGAATGGGCACTGACCTTAAAAAGAGTAAGGGGTAGATATAAAAAAGGCGTGGGCGGCTTACTGCTTTCCTCTCATTACGGGTAGGACTTTGTTAACATGCTCTCGCCTCACAAAAATAAACCTCC
>CAYNLE010000017.1:0-25441 GCA_964397975.1 uncultured Verrucomicrobiales bacterium
CACTTCGAACTTCAACCCGCAATACTTATAGTATGACAGAGCTATCTACATTCAGATAGCGTTAGCCTCTGTTAGGCTTTCAAATAATTGCTGATTCATATCCAGAGCTGGGTTCTCAGCGTTCTTACAGATTTCCTCAGCAGGAACTCCCGCCACGGTCGTGTGGGCTGGCACACTTTTTAGCACAACGCTTCCAGCACCTACTTTAGCGCATTCGCCGATCGTTACTCGACCAAGAATTTTAGCACCAGCACCGATCAATACACCTGACTTAATAATCGGGTGGCGATCTCCGGTCACCTTACCAGTTCCACCTAGAGTTACCTCATGCAGAATCGAAACATCGTTCTCAATAATCGATGTTTCACCGACAACAAAGCTCGTCGCATGGTCAAGTAAAATGCCGCAGCCTATCGTAGCCGCTGGGTGAATATCTACAGCGAATACCTCACTGACAACACTCTGAAAATAATAGGCCAGAGCCTTACGGTCTTCTAACCAAAGGTGGTGTGCTACACGGTAAGCTGATATTGCTAAAAACCCCTTATAAAAAAGTAGCGGCTCCAAAGCTGACTGACACGCGGGGTCTCGATCCACGATAGCCTCCATATCACTGGCCACCATGCGGATAAGCTTATTATTCCCTCTAAATAAACCAGTAAGTAACAGCTCCAGCTCACTACGTTCCATATCTGGGCGCGCTAAACGACGCGCTAAGCGAACAGCCAAACTATCAGCTAAACTGTCACGACTGATCACAACATCTTCAAGCATCTGACGCAAACAATGCTCTTTTGCCGCAGTTTCGATAGCCGAGTTCTTAATACTAGACCAGATCTCATCGAGGTTAATCTTTACTAAATCGTCACACAATTCGACCTTATTAACCTTGGTGCTAGTCATTGCTTCGTTTTTATGTTCCATTTTTTTTGTGAGAATTTCCCAGAAACTTGAGTATGCCTGTCGAGCCATTATTCAGCTCGCTCAGCATCATGATGGAGAGACTCTTACACGACTTGAGGAGTTAGCGCAACGCGAAGCCGTCTCTTCTAGCTTTTTAGTTCAAATTCTCAATGATCTCAAGCGAGGAGGAGTCGTCACCAGTAAGCGAGGAAAGTCTGGTGGCTATCTACTATCACGTGCACCTAAAGATATTAGCCTATTAGATATCACACGCGCTGTAGAACCGGGAATGTTTATTGCTAATACAACAAATGACGGAGAATCAGGAAATACCGTCTCTCAAACATGGCAGCAGATCAGTGAAAAATTTGAAAAAGATCTATTAAATATTACCGTTGATACACTGAGTGATCAGTCCCCTATGTTTTACATTTAGCCTCCGGTAACAAAAAATTTGCCAAAGCCCTCTAAAAAGAGTAAAACATTCTCAAAATATGACTGAACTATTTACATTCGCTTTTCTACCTAGCCTAGGCGGGCAGGAAATGATTATTATTCTGTTGATCGTGCTATTACTTTTTGGGGCTAAAAAGCTCCCAGAACTGGCACGAGGGATGGGCAAAAGCCTCGGCGAATTCAAAAAAGCAAAAGAAGAATTTGAGGACGAAATCACACGCGCAGCAGACGAGGTAAACGTAGACAAGACACCAAAAGCGGCTAAGGGAACCAAAGCTACTAACGAAGAAACAGCCTCCTAAGTAATTCATCATTTAGAGAACAAACTTGAACTCCATTTTTACAAAGAGCGCCTCGATTTACATCGGGGCATTTTTGTTTCTAGCTGGAACCTCCTGTAAGAAAGAGAAATCAACCCCAGATTGGCATAACCAAGATCGATCACACGAAAAAAGCACCCTAACACCCCCGCTAGCTAACTCCACAACTAGCCCTGATACCTCTTATAAAAAAACTAAAACACCCGCGCCTGGCTCAACAGCCTCGCTCCGATTCCTCTCCTATAATTTAAAAAACTACCTTACCCAGCCATATATAGAGAAAGAAAAGGTGAAACAGCCTGTGAAAAAGCAGGCCGAAATCACCCATCTGGTAGAGATCATCGCAGCAGCAAAACCTGATATTTTAGGTCTTTGTGAAATAAATACAAAGGCTGATGTGTTGGATTTACAACAACGACTAAAAACATCAGGTATTCATTTACCATACCACCATCTTACACACGGCGTGGATCCAGTCAGATCGCTCGCCTTTTTATCTCGCCACCCTCTTATTAATAAGCAGCAATATTCTATAGAAGGTTACAGCATCGAAGGCCGTTCATTTAAAATAAGCCGTGGCATACTAGATATCACAGTGCAACTACCTCTCGATGGGCCAGACTCGACTACTGAAGTTCAGCATACCTCCATCCGCTTCATTGGCTCCCATTTAAAATCAAAACGTCCCTCACCATATGCTGACCAAGCATTAATGAGGCGTCACGAAAGTATCCTCGTTCGACAATATATCGACACCATTTTACAAAATAGCCCCGACACTAAGCTTATCGTCTACGGCGACCTCAACGATAGCCGCAGAAGCCAAGCCGTCAGCACCATTCGCGGAAAGCACAATACACCTACTGGTTTAAAGATCCTCGAGCTTGCAGACTCACGAGGTGATAAATGGACTTACCACTGGAATCAGGAAGATATTTACTCTCGTTTTGACTACCTCATGTATAGCAAAAACCTATCTTCATCCGTGAATAAAGCGGATAGTAAAATACTAGACCCACACAACTGGAGAGCTGCGAGTGACCACCGCCCACTACTATTATTACTGAATTTAGAGTATTAACTTCGTTTTCCGATGAACCATTGTTTTGTAACTGTCATATAGACACTATATTCCTACAAATAAGCGTTTTCTTTTTTAAAACCTGCGTTAGCTTCTCCACAGGAGTTGCTCTAAAAAGTGATCTATACTACAAAAATAAAAGAAATATTGAATTTCTGATCTCTTCTTCCTAATCCTACCCAGCAGTCATTCTTTTTACTATGTCTAATCAACCACCACCTCAATCTACGCCCCCTGTGAAGAAAGGTTCTAATAACGAAAAAAAATCATCTGAAGGCTTTAATTGGCGCGTCGTTATTCTTATCTCGATCGCTGCTGCGATCCTATTTCTTGCGTGGAACTCTGACAGCTTTAATAAGCCGCAACGCATCAGTTATAATGAATTCCGTAACTATGTGGCATCTGGCAGAATCATCACTGACCAAAAGCTACCTGCAAAAAACTCAGGGGAATTCCCACATGAAGCCTATGAGCTTAAAAAATCAGGTGAATCCGCTGCGGTCCCTACGATAGAAGGTTTTTACCATAAAGAAGAGCCATGGATCCGAGATCCAAAAGCGCCTATTTCAGCCTTCCGCATTCCTATCAATACGAACCTTCATGATGAAGCTCTGCAGTCGATCGAGGCTCAGCAAAGTATCCCTCTTAGTATTGTTTCTGAACTACCAAGTAAAAACGATGGTGAGTTACTCACACTTGAAAACCTAAGAAGCATGCTTGCCAGAGGTGAAGTCATCACCGACGACCCAGGCTTTCCATTCGAAATGGTCTCTCGTGACGGATCCGAAGATAAATACATCATTGGTAAAAGATATACTTATGAAAATAAGCCACCTGTTACGGATGAAAAACAACTTATTCGGTTTAAACTCGAAAGTAACAATCTTGAGCTAAACGGTTACGAAAAACAGTTTATCAACAACCTCATTCCTTTTGAACCTAGCTCTGGAAGTCTACGTATGCTTCTAATCCAGCTACTGCCGATCATGCTGATCGTCCTCGTTATCTTCTTCCTATTCCGCCAACAAATGAAGTCAGCTGGACGTGGCGCGATGAGCTTCGGAAAGAGTAAAGCAAAGCTACTCACCATGGAAAAGAACCGCGTTACATTTAAAGATGTCGCCGGTATCGAAGAAGCTAAAGACGAACTTGTAGAAATCGTCGAATATCTCCGTGACCCTGATAAATTTCAAAAACTAGGTGGTAACCTCCCTAAAGGCTTACTCATGGTGGGCCCTCCAGGAACAGGTAAAACACTCCTAGCACGTGCTATCGCAGGTGAAGCTGAAGTCCCCTTCTTCTCCATCAGTGGCTCTGACTTTGTAGAAATGTTTGTCGGTGTAGGAGCTAGCCGTGTTCGTGATATGTTCGAGCAAGGGCAGAAAAACTCACCCTGCTTAATCTTCATTGATGAGATCGATGCTGTTGGCCGTCACCGTGGTCAAGGCATGGGTGGTGGTCATGATGAACGCGAGCAGACACTGAACGCGCTCCTCGTAGAGATGGACGGTTTTGATACCCGCGCTGGCGTCATCATCATAGCAGCTACAAACCGCCCTGATGTCCTTGACCCTGCACTACTTCGCCCAGGTCGCTTTGACCGTCAGGTATCAGTCGGTTTACCAGATGTAAAAGGCCGTGAGCAAATCCTCTCAGTACACGTTAAAAAAATTAAGATAGCACCAGATACGGAGCTCTCCGTTATCGCTAAAGGAACACCTGGTTTCTCTGGAGCTGAACTAGCAAACCTCATTAATGAATCTGCACTTCTAGCAGCACGTAAGGGTCTTAAAGAAGTCACTCAAGCAGAAATGGAGGAAGCACGTGATAAAGTCCGCTGGGGACGTGAGCGCCGCTCTCTTGCACTATCTGAAGACGACAAGCGTAAAACAGCCTATCATGAAGCTGGTCACGCCATCTTAAACATTCTCTGTAAACACACAGATCCACTTCATAAAGTAACCATCATCCCTCGTGGTCCATCACTAGGGTCTACCATGTTCTTACCTGAAAAAGATAAGTTCAGCTACCACAAGAAAGAAATGCTCGACCAGCTAGTCGTTCTTATGGGAGGACGTGTTGCTGAAGAGATCATGCTCGACGACGTTGCTAGTGGTGCCATGGGTGACATCCGTATGGCGACTGACCTAGCTCGTCAGATGGTCTGTGAATGGGGCATGAGCACAGCTTTAGGAATGGTCGAATACGGTAGTGGCCAAGGTGAACAATTCGTAGCAAAAGCTAAATCTTACTCAGAAGGAACTGCTCAGCTTATTGATTCGGAAATCAAGCGCCTCATCGACGAAGGATACCAAAGAGCCACAGAAATGCTTACCAGCCGTATAGCTATGCTAGAGCTTATAGCTAATGCCCTCCTAGAGTTCGAAACTCTCGACGCCCAACAAGTCAACGACCTCATGGATCACGGTGAAATGAAAAACCCACCCGCTGCTCCACCTTCATCAACAGTTATCTCAGGTAACCAAGCCGATGAAGGCGTTAAGCAAAAAGCGTCTCCAGAAAAGCCTCTCGATGGTGACGAGCCACTATCTGGCGAACCCATAGGCGCTCCAGCATAGCCATAAACTTTAATGCTTCTCTTCAACTCCCTGAAACGGCTCACCCTGTTTCAGGGAGTTTTTTATTCTACTATTACAGTTTTCTCTATTTGCAAGTGACGTAATAAAGCATGAGTGAAAACACGTAAGAAAAGGCAGCGTTTATAATACCACTCATCTGTAAAATAAACCAAAGACATCTTGACTCCATCTTCAACTTACCGCACACAGCGCTTGTCTCGGTTTGGTAACCGTGGCGCGCCGCCTTCACAGCGGTATGCTTCACTCTGTTTCGCAACGGAGTGGGCAACTTTCTAAGTCGCTTTTTCTATTTATAGAGAAAGCGACTTTTTGTTTATAGGCATTCAGAGTTTCAGCTTCACATCTAGGTCAAACGGCGGCCATTTCTCTAGGATAACAGGGATGATACCCCACCCCAATTGCCCCTCTGGCTTACGTATACTCAATTAAGTTCAAGATAGATACGTTCTAAACAACTCATAATAATACATGATTAAAATTCATCAATAGATGAGTAATCATCATTTTTATTCATGATTCAACCCTGTTATGGTGCCAACCATTGCAATCAAGAACCCATTTCACAATCTATCAAGAACCAACAATGAATACAATATCCACTAAATCTAATGAAACAAAATGCCAGACCTCAAGCGGCTCAAGTTTCGACTATAAGATCAATAGAATTTCATTCGATGAAAATTATCATCCATCAGACAACACACGAATCACCACTAACTTTGCGAATTTGGCCAGAGGTGAAAGTCGGCAAGATAATCTACGAGGTGCCTTGAGAATGATTAATAGCCGATTCAACTCATTAGCTCACTGGGATAACCCTAAAGGAGACCGATACTCTCTCGATTTAGAAATCATCTCAGTTAATATAGATATTGAAGGTAATGGTCAGGACTTTCCATCGATTGAAATTCTAAAGACCACTATTATCGATCACAAAACGAATAAACAGATCGAAGGCATCGTAGGAAATAACTTTTCATCCTATGTTCGTGACTACGATTTTAGCGTCGTTTTAGCGAACCATAACAAGAATCAACCTAAGTTCAGTATCCCCGAGGACTTCGGCAACCTTCACGGTAAACTCTTTCAGGACTTCCTTCACTCTAATACCTACCAAGAGAACTTCAGTAAATCACCTGTGATCTGTCTCAGTGTCTCAACTCAAAATGCCTATCACCGAACACAGAATGAACACCCCGTGTTAGGCACTGAATACAAAACTAATGACTCAGCTCTAACTGAACAATACTTTAGTAAAATGGGCCTGAATGTTAGATATTTCATGCCCCCAAATTCCGTTGCCCCATTGGCCTTTTATTCCTCTGGCGACTTACTCAGTGACTATACCAACCTTGAGCTCATCAGCACGATTAGCACGATGGAGACATTCCAAAAAATCTATCGACCTGAGATCTATAACTCAAATGCCGTAGCCGGAAACCATTATCAGCCAAGCCTCGACTACCAAGATCACTCTCTCACTCAAATCGTTTATGACCGAGAGGAGCGCAGTCAGCTAGCTGTGAAGCAAGGAAAGTTCGCAGAAGAATCTTTTATCAAACCTAATCAATCCATCCTCAAACAATGGTCTGAAAGTTACGCACGATAGTCCCCCCACTAAATAACATCTATTATGAATAAATTATTCCCTACATCAACAGCAGGCAGTTTACCTAAACCATCATGGCTCGCAGAACCTGAAAAGCTCTGGTCACCATGGCTATTAGAAGGCCAAAGCTTAACTTACGGAAAACAGGACGCCTTGCGTGTGTCTTTACAAGAGCAGATAAAAACAGGCATTGATATCGTTGGTGATGGTGAGCAAACCCGCCAGCACTTTGTGACGACCTTTATTGAGCACCTCGATGGCGTTGACTTTAAAAAACGTAAGACGGTAAAAATCCGTGATCGCTATGATGCTAGCGTCCCTACTGTAGTGGGCCCAGTAAGTCGCCCTCACTCGGTCTTCGTAGAAGATGCTAAGTTCTTACGTAAGCAAACTGACCACCCCATCAAATGGGCTCTGCCTGGGCCGATGACTATGGTGGATACACTCTATGATGATCACTATAAAAGCCGAGAGGAACTAGCGTGGGAATTTGCTAAACTAATCAATCAAGAAGCCAAAGAGTTAGAAGCGGTCGGCGTTGACATCATTCAGATTGACGAACCTGCATTCAATGTCTTTTTTGATGAAGTCAATGAATGGGGAATCGCTTGTTTAGAAAAAGCGATCGAAGGGCTTAAATGTGAAACTGCAGTTCACATCTGTTACGGTTACGGAATTAAAGCCAATACAGACTGGAAAAAATCATTGGGTTCAGAGTGGAGACAGTATGAAGAAATCTTTCCAAAGCTGCAGAAATCTAATATTGATATCGTCTCACTCGAGTGCCACAACTCACACGTTCCAATAGAGTTACTGGAACTTATTCGAGGTAAAAAAGTCATGGTTGGCGCTATTGACGTGGCTAATAATGCCATCGAAACACCCGAGGAAGTCGCTACAACCATCAGAGAAGCATTAAAGTATGTGGATGCCGATAAGCTTTATCCATGCACTAACTGTGGTATGGCGCCATTATCACGTGAAGTAGCCAGAGGCAAACTCGCAGCACTATCAGCTGGTGCAGCGATTGTCAGAAATGAACTTTTAAGCTAACCTATATTCTACTACTAATATTCAAGTCAGTAACTAGCTATGGTGTCCCTATACATCATAGCTAGTTTTTACCTTTCGTGAATATTTACGTAATCGATCATGAGTCTCCCTGAGTTAATAACAGATCATTTTTCTACAATTCTAGCATTAGCTGCTACCGGAGCATTTGCTGGAACTTTAGCAGGTTTACTAGGTGTAGGGGGCGGTATCGTCATCGTTCCTGTATTATTTTTCGTGTTTCAAGGGTTTGGTGTTTCACCTGAATCCGCCATGACCATAGCGACAGCTACATCACTCGCCACCATCATACCGACCTCGATTAGCTCTATCCGCTCGCATAGGAAAAAAGGCAATGTAGATTTCACACTTCTAAAACTCCTAGCTCCATTTATTTTCCTCGGAGTTTTATCTGGAAGCTGGCTAGTGACTCGAGTTGACGGAGCTTTACTCACCCCACTGTTCGGAGTGATAGCGACCTTATCTGCACTCAACATGCTCTTAAGAACTGGGAAATCCGCACTGTTCCAACAGTTACCCGGTAAACTAGGACGCTCTGTGATAGGCTCTGTTATTGGCTTTTTCAGCTCCATGGTCGGCATCGGAGGAGGCACAATCTCTGTCCCCTTACTCACCATCTATAATTACCCAGCTCATAAAGCCGTTGGCACAGCAGCAGCAATAGGTCTAATCATTTCCTTACCCGGAGCCTTAATGATGTTAATCATAGGTAATACACCCGCCGATGCACCAGCCGGCACCTATGGATTAGTAAACGTAGCAGCTCTCTTTTGCATTGTTCCCTTAACTGTTCTGTTCGCCCCTCTCGGTGCAGCACTGGCATCTAAATTAGATGCGCTAAAACTTAAAAAGGTCTTTGCCATTGTATTACTGATCACTGGGCTGCGTATGCTGGCACAGTTTTTTCTATAGGGAGACTAAGGAACCTGTTTGAGCTCCGCCTTTTGTGCGTCTCAAACAGCCTCCCTGTTATACTTATAACGTCGTTTTATAATATTACGTTATAGCCCTTAATAGTTTAGACTACCATCTTTCGTTGGCTTTTTGTTTTCACCTTCCCACCACTCATTTGGGCCATCTTCTGATACAGAGTTCCAGTGATCTATCAGTAAACGTTTCATTTCTTCAGCTTTTTCAGTTTCTTGAGAAATTAGGTTTTTCTCTTCCTTCATATCTTCCTTCATATTGAAAAGTAAGAATTCAGTGAGTTTATCATTGGAAACAATTTTCCAATCATCCACACGAAGAGCTAGTCTACACTCCTTATGAGAAACATGTGTTCTCCAGAATAGAGGTGACTTTCTCACTACGGGCTTACCTTCAAATGCAGGAAGCATACTGACACCGTCAATCGTTCTATCATCAGGTAACGGTATACCTGTAATATCTAATACAGTAGCAAAAATATCTGTGCCAATGACTGGAACATCACTTACAGATCCAGCTTTGATATGTCCTGGCCAGCGAACTACACCAGGAACACGAATACCTCCTTCAAAGTCACTTCGTTTGTTGCCTCGTAAACCTCCACTACTGCCACCCTCAGTGGCAACAGGCCCATTATCAGAGCTAAAAATTAAGATCGTATTGTCACTTAACTTCTCGTCATCGAGAGTTTTCATAAGTTGACCTAAAGCGTAATCTAGCTGTGTAATATTTCCAAAATACTTACTATCTTTCTCATTTTGTTCTGGATATAAACTAGAAAACTTGATGTCGGTAGCAATCGGCTTATGAGGTTCATGGAACCATACAGACAAAACAAAAGGCTTTGATTCGTCCCTCACGTTTTTGAGCCAATGGATAGCCTCATCTGCCACTAATGGGGCTGAATAACCTTCTAGTTTACCTAGTTTTTCACCATTTTTATAGAAATTATCAGGGTTCTCATGACTAGGTGAGGCATTGTTATGTGTTGCTACCCAGTAGTCATAACCATGTTCACCTATTTGAGGGTATTTTGGATTATCGAACTGTTGTCTGGAAAGTAAATGCCACTTACCAATGTGACAGGTTTCATAACCAATATCTTTTAATAATTCAGGGTAAGTAATTTCACTAGCTCTTAAGTGTGCCTTATGAACACCTGATAAATGCCTCCATACTCCGTTACGGTATGGTGTGCGACCAGTTAAGATAGCAGACCTAGAAGGTGAACAAACTCCTGACGCCGAATAACATTGTGAAAACTTAACTCCTTCAGCCGCTAATCTATCAAGGTTTGGGCTTTTTATCACCTTATGTCCATAAGTAGAGCAATCCCCCCAACCCATGTCATCAGCTAATACAACTACAATATTAGGTCGCGAAGGTTTACTTTCCTCCGTATCTGCTAAAACAACACTGGAGGAAATGATCGCACATAAACCCAAGATAGAGTTTGTTATGAGAAGTCGGTTTTTATTTACGTTTACGTATTTGGGTAAAGCCATTTTGATTTAGTTAATGTAGTTATTACTGCATGCAATATAGCCTATTTCTACATAAAGTCTTTCAAATAAAGTAATAATTTTGACATAAAACGTAAAACACCCCCACCAGGTTTCTACAATTATTCACTCGGTGCTAGATACCGTCTTCTATATTCAGGTATTAGTAACCTAAGCACACCCACTTTCTTACCTCCATTTGTTTCTGTATTTGCATCATAGTAGACGAGTAAGAGCTGTCGATTTTGATGGCTTATACCTATAGCCGTTTTACATATCAGCTGCTTACTTGTTGTATCTGAATAGCTAGCAGAAAGACTAATAAAACCAGTCTCGCCCTTATAGCGTTGATGTAAAAACTCGCCTGACTTCACTTTCAGATGCTCACAGCCTATTACACTTTCCACAACTAAACTGGAAATATTTTTTAGAAATATCCCGTCAGTTGATTGATCCAGACTATCAAGGTTCAGTCTGTGTATTTCAGGAGATTCATTCCACAGCTTATTCTTGGAACTGAAAGCCTCTTTCTTTTTACTAGGAGTAAGAATGAGCAGATCATATTCACTCCCAGACAACTTCGGTAGAGTCATGTAGAATTCATATTCACCTGATACTTTTCGATAAAGTCGAAGTTCTTTTTCAGCAGGTATATTATTTACAAGCGGGGCGTTATTGAAAGATATATTGATTACCTCCCACTTAACCTCCCCCTTGGTCGAATCTGTTTCATAGAACAGTCTCGCCGGCGGCACTTCTCCTGACTCAGGCAGCAACATAACAGGAGAATCGTAGCCACTATCATCAGCATAGCGTCTCGATGGTTTAGCCCCTACCGCTACGATGTATACTTCCGTATTTTTTCCTCCGAGGTTTACTCCCTCCTCAGGAATAGCTTCTTCTATCAAAAAAAGACAAACAGCTATATGAATCCACTCCAGCCTCATATTTCATCTGGGTGCAGCCGCCTTATAGACTTCACAATAAATCGTCGGCCTAACATCTCATTTTGTTCACTCAATTCCTTACGCTCATATTCGCCAGAAGCGTAACTAACACTCATAGCAGAGTCCGTAGGTTCATTAGCTGCACTATCAACATAGGCAGCAGATCTCACGACGACAGCCTCCATCCATACTTTGGCCTGAATACCTGATTCATCAGAAGATTCCCCATAGACTCTGACTGTAAAAGAGTCTCCTCGCGCGGTAAGTGAAGGTGCTATAGACTCTAGAACGTCTCCTTGTGTTAAATAACCAGGCAGACCCCATGATTGAGTATCAGGCTGAGCGGTTTGCGCAGTTCCATTCACCATGAACGTATTAGAATCTTGAAACTCCTGTAAATTATTTTCAGAAGCTGCTGTATCCTGAGCTCTATTGATGGCTGTGGATTGATATGCTTTATTTTCAAAAAACCTCTTATTCAATTCAGCTTTTTTAATCGCCATTTCAAGTGTGCCCATACGAGATGATGTATCTTCGGGAGCGGCTAGTCTTCTGTTAATAAAGTCCGCAATAGAAATAAAAGGACCTCTTAACTTCACTTCCCGAACAATCGCTTCTGCTAAACGCATGACTTCATCAGCGTCCAGTCTACGCCCCCCTATCCAAGCACCAGCGTCATCAGGGTAAGCGTCACTTGTGACCCCTAAGGCTTCTGGTTTACCGTGACGTCTAAAATACACATGGTTAGAGCTACTATCTCCAGACTTAAGCTGGCAGTCATGTGTATAAGAACCTGAGATTAAAGCAGCCCACGCATTTACCGACGTGCTATTAACATTAAATGCTGATTTGTTTTTTAAAAACTGTGCATTACGCCAGAAGCTTGACTGTAAATAATCACCCTCTTCAACCGTCTCGATAACACGACTAAGAGTTCTTTCATTATTTTCATTAAATACATATTTGGAACTCCACGATCTTTTACCCTCCATAGGGTTCCATTCAAAACTATCTGTTTTAGTATTCAGTTTCATACCTGATAGAAAATATCTATCCCATAAAAAATGGTTTACTTCATAAGCTATATCATAGGCTAAAACCTCCTCCTCTGAACTATAGCGATCGCCATTCACCTCTCGCTCAACAGCATGATCACCTATTTGTAATAACCCTTGTGAATCTGTTAAATTTGCATACGACCCATGCGATAGCCCACCCTGAGACTCACCGAGTAAATAGTCCCAGCGAGTATTAACCTCACCCCCCTTATAAGGTGCTACCGCCACTGTATGAGCTGAACTGTCAGAGGGAGCGTGAAGGTCCCGCAATGAACTACCGATAATATAACTCGGTGTCCACGAGTATGGGCTCAACATCGCATGACGTAACCGCCCCATAGACAACACTCCATATTGCTCCGATGGAAAATCAAACAAAACAACATTAGCATTACCGCTAAATGATAACGCCGAACCTAGCGGATTTTTCACAAAAGCTGTCCCTGTATCGTTCAAGCTAGGCATATCATTAAAGTCCTGTGGAGACATCGGTAAATACTGATGAATCCATGGGCCTGTGCTGTTCAGATAAAATTTATTTCCACACATACTAGCAGGAGATCGCGTCAC
This sequence comes from uncultured Verrucomicrobiales bacterium, assembly GCA_964397975.1. Classification (GTDB taxonomy): domain Bacteria; phylum Verrucomicrobiota; class Verrucomicrobiia; order Verrucomicrobiales; family Akkermansiaceae; genus Oceaniferula. The sequence goes on from CAYNLE010000017.1 coordinate 13,045, forward strand.
TAGATGTGCTCTGATGTTCCAGTTAGCGATAGGTGATACATTATACGCCATATGGTCATTTCCCCACCGAGTCTGTGAACCACTCCCTTTTCTATATGGAGACCCAGCCCCTTCCGTATGGGATTCATCTAGCCATAAAAGCTTGGCTCCTATCTGGTGGGTATCAGGCGTATCTTTATATGGGTTCTCGGTAAAGGACTGTATATAACCAAAACTACTATCTAACTGATTAGCAGAACCCCAAAACAAGCCCTGCATCGCAAAGCTTTTAGCCGCACGTATACCGCCACTACCATTATTAATGAGCTGTAGTGTAGGATACTCCATACTACTACAGGCTTCCTCTATCGTTTCTGGAGCCCCTGCTTTCAGAATAAATGTAAAGTTATCTACATCATGCTCTACCAATGGATCATTATCACTAACAGAGTATTCTGGTTGGTAATCTTTAATATTTGAAAAATCAATTTCAGCAAGTAACTCATCGCCTAAAACCCTCCAGCTATCACCCTGTTCCTCCAAGCCACCACCTTCACTTTCTACAAGCCTAACATAGGTTGATATTTGATAACGCCCCTCGGGATCGTAATAGAAATGGGCCGCACCCTGAGAGGCTTTTGAACTCAATATATTCGCTGAGATATCAGCTATATTATATTTCACTATGCCAACACCTGCCGACTCTACTGACGGCGCAGTAACCAAGGGAGAAAAAACATGACATTCGCCTGCTGCTATAGATGTCGCTTCTAATACAAATGCTAGGTAACGTTTTTGTGGAAACGGATTAGTTCGTATTTTATAAACGTCTCCACCTACATACCCACCTCTCTTATTCCACTTTGTAAAAATATGATTCGGATCATCTTCATACCTCTCTTTGATAAGAGATACATAATCATCATCGGGAAAAAAGTGCATACCATAATCTTGATTATAAAACGGGTTAGGCATCAGCACACATTGCTCCGAAACCTCTAAATCCTTGTTATACGGGTTCCACAGACAAACCCTAGGTATCAAATGCGTGCGTATACTACCTTCATGGTGACTAAAGTAATAGTGCCACCTGCTCTCTGTCATTACAGGGTATATTTTAGCTGCTGATGAAGCCCATCTGGCAGCATCTACACAAGCTCCATCACTTATCATATGAGGCCAATGATCTGAGGGTCTATCTCGCAGCGCTAATTTTGGAAAGTTCAGCTCCTCATCATCTCTATAACGAAATTGGCTCCAGTCCCTTAACGAACCAAAAGAGGAACCTAATACAGCATGATCTTTACCTGGAATAATAGGGTAATCAGAAGAAAAGGATTCTCCTGTATCCTCATTACTAAATCTTACAGTATCATTACCACTATAAGCATTCAAAACAGGCGTTAAATCATGACGAAGTCCCCCTATAGCCGTATCAGTAAACAAACCATCTGCGTACATAGTAAAATCATGATAGTAAGTCCCTAAACTAGGAGCCTCTCCTTCATCTTCCCTTGTAGTGATAGATGTAGTTTGCAGTGTTAACATTTTATCCCCTTGGTCTACATAGTCCGCCAACCAAGTTTTATATGGATAGCTACCATTATGAGGCACATGCACAGGGTTTGCATAAGGTAACACCTCCTGATCAGCATTTTCATTCATGCTAACTTGAGGAACGATGTAGGCCTTTTGATTATTATCAGATATCCACCATCCATATTTACCGAGGTCTCCTACTGCCACCTTCTCTACTAGAACTCGGTTTTTCATATACTCACTTTGGGTTGCAGCCTTGCCCATAGTCCCTATTCCGAGCATCTCTACTACACTAGGGCTTTTTTCATCTAAAACCACTAGAGGACTTAGAGCTCCACCCGCTTTACTTACCAGCCACGTTAAGAGTAATTCGTCACGCCAAGCTTTATTATTTAACTTTTCATTAGTATGTCTCAAATCTTCACAGACACCACCACGTTGATACGGTGTCGAGTCCTCACTCCCGTAGGGAACTTTCCCTATAACAGGGTAGGAACCATTTTTAGACTCATAGACCGTTGACCAAACGCCCAACCAGTTTTTATGCTTCACCTTAGAGCCTGATCCATCTTCTTCTAAAATAGCAGCTCTAGCAGTCACCCTCTGATCTGATCCAGCGTGTTTTTGTAACTCTGCGATAGCTAATATAAGAGCTAAGCGGGCGTTATTCTCTGCTACTGACTCATGATGAAATTGTTCAGAGTTACGTATTTCTATCGTGCTCAGAGATATTAAACCCAACAAAACAAGTACAAGCAAAGAGCCTACCAATAAGGTGCTTATGAGTGTAAAACCGGGATTAAACTTAGATTCTGAAAAATAGATAACGATCAAACTAAAGCAACTCAGAGTCCCTGTCGACTCAAAAGCAACTAAGCCCCAACCCTTTTAGATAAATCTCTGTGTAGATAAACTAAGAAAGAAGATCAAAAAAATACATTGCAAACCACTCCTTTTTCCTACAGCTTTTTTTTGTTGGGTAACATATCTAAGAAATCAGTATTTTTACATTTACTTAGACACCTAATATTAAGGATCTTAATACAGCAGTTATAGCGCTTGCTTACTCCATCTGTAAATTAACAACCCTTAGTATAATCAACACTTCAGCTATTGCTTTATAGCTTAGACGTTGAACCAACATCCCCTCCTCAATTTAGATGTTTTCATTTAAAATACGATGACCCCCATCTAAAAATAAGAGCGAAAACTATATCTACCACTTTCCCAAAGCTCAATCTATTTCATAATTCATTATTCATGAGTGACCCCACTACACAGGACGATTCTCCTGCAAACATCGACGCTGATACCCCCAGCAAGAAAAAAGCTGCTAAAACAGCTAAGAAAGCTGCTAAAAAATCAGCAAAAAAGGCGGCCAAAAAAGCCGTCAAAAAGGTAGCAAAAAAAGCTGCTAAGAAAGCTGTGAAAAAAATTGTTGAAAAAGTAAAACCAGCAGCTGAAAAACCTTTAGAACAAAAGACTCTAGATATTGCCCCTGATACCAAAGAGGTGAAAAAACCGGAAATTAAAGAAACGGTCACTCATCCTAAGGCAACCAAAATCACACCTGAAAAAGTGGCTAACTCAGATGAAGAGAAAAGCACGACTGTGAATCAGGAGCGAACAAACAATTCTGATAAACCTGGAAGGAATCATAGCCCGCAAGATCAATCTAAAAACGGCAGGCAAGATAATAGACAGCGCAACCAAAAAAGTCAGCCACGCAACAACCGTAACCGTCAGGGCAGAGAGCGTAAACCTAGACGTGAAAATGTGTTAACAGGTGAGCCAGTTGATATTAATGGCATGCTTGAAATTGCACCTAAGGGGTTTGGATTCCTAAGAGTGCCAGAAAAAAATTATGAGCAATGTCAACAAGACGTCTTCGTCACGCCTGACTTAATCCGTAAACACGGGCTTCGCGCTGGAGTCTGGGTAAAAGGCACCTACAAAGAAGGTCCACGCGGCCCTCAACTAACTAGTATTGAAAAAGTTAACGACCTTAGCCTTGATGAGTCATTCAGGCTCCCCCACTTTGATGAACTCAAAGCGATAAACCCTAATCGCCGTATCTCTTTCGAAACAACACCTGATCGTTATACCACACGTATTTTAGACATCGTATCCCCAGTGGGAAGAGGTCAACGAGGCTTGATCGTCTCACCACCAAGGTCTGGTAAAACGACACTTCTTCTTCACATGGCAGAAGCTATTAAGGAAAAATATGATGAATCTATTCATCTTATTATTTTACTCATAGATGAGCGACCTGAGGAAGTAACAGAGTTCAAGCGTATGCTTCCAAATGCCGAAATTTACGCAAGCTCAAATGATGACCCTGCTAAAAGCCACGCACGCATTGCCGAACTATGTATCGAGCGCGCCAAGCGTCTGGTAGAAGGAGGAAAAGATGTTCTTATCCTAATGGACTCCATCACGCGTCTAGCCCGCTCCTATAATAACAATGGCGGCGGTGGCGGCGGAAAGCAGAAGAAGAAACGTGGCTACCAATCTGGCGGCATCGTTGCTGGTGCATTAGAAGTCCCTCGCCGTATATTCGCTGCTGCAAGAAACACTAGAAACGCAGGGTCGCTCACCATCATAGCTACAGCTCTAGTCCAAACAAATTCACGTGCTGACGAAGCTATTTTCCAAGAATTCAAAGGCACAGGAAACATGGAACTCGTCCTCGATCGCCGCATAGCAGAGCAGTATCTCTTCCCAGCGGTAGACATCTTCAAATCAGCAACCCGAAGAGAAGAACTTATCATGGCAGAGCATCTTTTAACTAAGATCAATCTGATACGACGCGGGCTCAAGGGGCACCGCCCAGAAGAAGCCATCGAACGTTTACTATTCTTCTTAAAAAGATTCCCTAACAATGCTCAGATGCTATTAGAGATCAAAGGATAAAAAATAGCCTCCCCCATTTTCACATTTTTATTTGTTAAACAAATACCTACTTTTCGTTTATGTCCACTGAGCTGACTCGTAATTTCTCTATCATAGCACACATTGATCACGGTAAGACGACCTTATCTGATCGACTCATGCAGTTTACAAAAACTGTAGCTGAACGAGACCAACAAGACCAACTCCTCGATGCTATGGATCTCGAAAGAGAACGCGGCATCACCATTAAGTCTCATCCCGTCACCATGTCTTATACGGCAAAGGATGGAAAAACTTATCAGTTAAACTTACTCGATACGCCAGGGCATGTGGACTTCTCTTATGAGGTCTCTCGCTCTCTAGCGGCCTGTGAAGGAGCCCTACTCATCGTAGATGCAGCTCAGGGGGTCGAAGCTCAGACGATGGCTAATCTCCACCTTGCAAACGAGCAAGAGTTAACCATCATCCCAGTCATTAACAAAATCGACCTTCCTAGTGCTGACCTACCTAAGGTTCATAAACAGCTAGAAGACATTATCTGTATCCCAGCAGAAGAAGCCATCCCAGCATCGGCTAAAAATGGTATCGGTATTGAAGATATTCTTGAAGCCGTCGTGCAGCGTATTCCAGCACCTGTAGAAAATGAAGACAAGCTACTCAGAGCTTCCGTTTTTGACTCTGTTTATGATCCATTTAGAGGTGTTGTTTCCTACGTCCGAGTGATGTCAGGGTCTATGAAGCGAGGCACAAGGATCAAATTATTCCACACTCCGAAGACATATGAAGTCAAAGAAGTCGGTGTATTCACCCCTGGCATGTCCAAGAGGGATGAATTACAAGCTGGTGATGTAGGCTACGTCATCGCCAATATGAAAACTGCAGCTGAGGTTAAAATAGGTGATACTATGACCAATACAGTGCACTCCTGCCCTGAACCCCTACCTGGATTCAAAGAAATCCAGCCTATGGTTTTCTCAGGTATCTACCCTGTTGACTCTTCAGACTTTGAAGCTCTAAAACTTGCAATGGGTAAACTGCAGATTAATGATGCAGCGTTCACCTGGGCATCTGAGTCATCTGCAGCACTTGGCTTTGGTTTCCGTTGTGGCTTTTTAGGTCTACTCCATATGGAGATTATTCAGGAAAGGCTCCGTCGTGAGTTTAATATGGATGTTATCTCCACCTACCCTTCTGTTATCTTCGAAGTTACTAAAACTGATGGAGAAGAAGTCATCGTAGATAACCCCTGCCTACTTCCTGCAGCACAGGAGGTTCAAGAAATACGCGAACCGATCGTTCGGATTTTCATCATGACGCCCGGCGACTACATCGGTGATATGATGCAGCTAGTAATGGACAAGCGTGGTGAGATGGAAAACACAGAGACCATTGATGACCAGCGCGTGATGCTTACCTGCACACTTCCCCTCTCTGAAATACTTGTTGATTTCAACGATAAGCTTAAATCCATGACCCGCGGTTACGGATCTATGGACTACGAGCACGCTGGCTACAAAGCTGGTAAACTTGTAAAAATGGATATACTCATCGCAGAAGAGCATGTTGATGCCTTCGCTACGATCGTACACCGCGATAAAGCAGAAGGATACGGCAGACATCTGTGTAAAAAGCTCAAAGAGGTAATTCCTCAGCAATTATTCGTCGTAGCTATCCAAGCTGCCATTGGAGGTAAAATCATCGCACGTGAATCAATCTCAGCGATGCGTAAAAATGTGACTGCTAAGTGCTACGGTGGTGACATCTCCCGTAAGCGTAAACTGCTGGAGAAGCAGAAAAAAGGAAAAGCGAAGATGAAAGCGATAGGTAAAGTAAACATCCCTCAAAATGCCTTCATTCGAGTTTTAAAAAATGATTAACTATCTGATCATAATTTATATATTTATATATCTTGCCAATAAGCGGGCCTTTAAAATAGAGTAACAGAACTCGATTACTGTGATTGTTTAGACTACGATCAAGTAAACCGCTTATATATATGAGAACACTAGCTATTGGCGATATACACGGATGTCTCACAGCACTTGAGACCCTCATCGATTACATCAAACCTTCAAAAAGCGACACGATCGTTACACTAGGTGACTATATCGACAGAGGCCCTGACTCTAAGGGTGTCATCGATTACATCATCAAGCTCAAAGAAACGCACCAGGTGATTACATTAAAAGGTAATCACGAATTGATGATCAAAGATGCACTTCACTCTAATGATGAACTTTTTTTCTGGCTAATCAATGGAGGTGATAGTGCCTTTCATTCATTCGGTATCGAATCCCTTAGTCAATTACCGCAAAAGTATTGGGATTTCTTTGATCAATGTTCACTCTACCACGAAACGGATCACCATATCCTCGTTCACGCTGGCTTAGACCCAGAACTTCCGTGTGATAAACAAAATACAGAATATTTATGCTGGCAGCGTATTTTAGATACTAAAGCACACTATTCAGGCAAAAAAATCATCTGTGGCCACACCCCGCAAACAAACGGCTTACCCTTACATTTAGATCACGCTATTTGTATTGATACCCATATTTTTGGTGATCAATGGTTAACTTGTTTAGACATAAAAAGCGGTGAATATTGGCAAGCTAATAAAACGGGAAAAACTAGAAAAAACCACATAAACAATTGGTAACCAGTCATTTAAGCGATCATTTAAATGAAAATTAATACGAGAATTAAAATGTCAGATGATTAAATAGACTAGCCATATACAGACTATTAAGATATTTTTTGGGGAATGCGACATTTTGTAATTGGCGATATTCATGGCTGCTATAACTCCCTTAGGAGTTTGATCAAATCTATAGATATAAGAAAAAATGATACAATTATAACTCTCGGCGACTACATTGACCGTGGACCCGACTCAAGAAAAGTAATTGACTACCTAATAAAACTAAAAAAAGAATGTAGAGTATTAACGCTCAAAGGTAACCACGAGCAAATGATGGAGTATGCTCGTCACTCAGCAGAAGATTTAGAATTTTGGCTCCAGTATGGAGGCACTCAAACATTAGAGTCTATGGGCGTTGATTGCATTGAAAACGTTCCTGAAAAATACTGGGAATTTATCAGAAACTGCTACCACTACTATGAAACTGACTCACATATCTTTGTCCATGCTGGTGTGCATCCAGAAAGAGTTATGGAGTATCAACATACCAATTACTTATTCTGGCAAAGATTACGTGATAGCAAACCACACATTGATGGTAAAATAGTAATCTGTGGCCACTCACCTCAGGAATCAGGCCGTCCTATTGACCTAGGCTACGCCATCGGTATTGATACCTTCGCCTTTGATGGCCTATGGCTTACATGTCTCAATCCAGATACTAGAGAATACTGGCAGGCAAATGAAAAGGGAGAAACCTGTAAAGGTAACTTAGATGAAATGTCTCAGAAAAAAGTGATTTGATATTTGGCTTCTACATCATCTCATTTATATAAATCACCGTGATTAAGCATAATACTGATGATTTACGAATTGGTGACATTCACCCATTGATGTCACCTGACATTCTTTCATACATGCTACCTATTTCAGAACATGCTTCTGAAGTAGTCAGTTCAGCTCGAGTTGACGCTGAAAAAATTCTTAACGGCGATGACCACCGCTTACTCGTAATTGTGGGTCCATGCTCTATTCACGACACCGCTGCCGCTATCGAGTATGCTACACGACTAAAGGAAGCTGCCGCATCATACACAGACGACCTCTGTATTATCATGCGTGTCTACTTTGAAAAACCACGTACTACCGTCGGCTGGAAAGGTCTCATTAATGACCCTCAGCTCAATAACTCCTTTGATATTAATCAAGGACTGAAGGTTGCTCGTGAACTTCTACTAGAACTAGCTGAAATGGGTGTTCCTGCAGGAACAGAATTTTTAGATACAATCTCACCTCAGTACTACGCTGATCTCATATCCTGGGGCGCTATCGGAGCTCGGACTACCGAGTCTCAGGTTCACCGTGAGTTAGCATCGGGCTTATCCATGCCTGTCGGATTTAAAAACGGCACAGGTGGCTCTATCCAGATAGCACTAGATGCTATTCAGGCAGCCGCTGGCCAGCACCACTTCTTATCCGTCACCAAACAAGGCGTATCAGCCATTATCAATACAAAAGGAAATGATGCCTGCCACATCATACTTCGAGGCTCCTCTCAAGGACCAAACTACGATGCTGAAAGTATCTCTAATGTTACAGATCAACTCAGTTCAGCAGGACTTCCCGAATCGGTTATGGTAGACTGCTCTCACGGTAATTCATTAAAAGATTACAGAAACCAACCAGGCGTTATTAGCTCATTGTGTAAACAGATTTCAGAAGGAAACAAAGCTATCACATCGGTCATGATCGAGAGTCACTTGATCGAGGGAAATCAAAAGCTGACAGATAATGTAGATGATCTCATATACGGACAATCCATTACCGACCAGTGTATCAACTGGCAAACTACGGAGATCGTTCTGGAAGAATTAGCTACTGCCGTCAAAGCCAGACGTAATGCCTAATTTCATCATTGGTATTTACTCCATAAACATTTAAAAACCTCTCGTGCCTACCGCCCGAGTATTAATAGATGGACCATCTGAGCTGGTCTTCGACTACCTCATTCCAGAGGAGATAAATGCTCTACCTGGCTGCAGGGTAAAAATACCACTTAGGAATAAGGCATCCACTGGGACCATTCTTAATGTTACTGAAACTCAGCCTTCTAAGTTCCAGTTACGCCCTATTCAAGAGCTCATTGATCCTGAGCCCCTCATTACCCCCAAGCTTATGAAGCTCGGTCAATGGATGGCAGATTACTACGGTGCTCCCATGGAGCAAATCATGAGGGCACTTCTCCCTGAAGCCGTTAGACAAGAATCTAATTCTGAAAAAACACTCAAGTTCGCCCAGCTCGTTAATAAACCTGATGAGGAAATTTTAGCTAAATTACAAAAAAGAGCCCCTAGACAGCACCTAACGCTCACTCTACTAGAGGCTGCTGGCGGGAAACTCTCCATCAAAGACCTCGGGGGCGGCTCAGTAACCCAATCCATCAAAGTTCTATGTAAAAAAAACTACATTAAAATCATCGAAGAAGCGGTAAGAAGAGACCCAGATGAAGGCGAAGAATTTATAGAAGACCACCCCCTCCAACTAAACGATGAACAAGCTGTTGCCATGGAGCACGTCATCGAACAGATCAACAACCCGGAAAAGCCTATGCTCATGCACGGTGTCACCGGCTCTGGGAAAACTGAAGTCTACTTACAGGCAGCACAACACTGTATCGACAACGGAAAAACAGTCTTGGTATTATTACCCGAAATCTCGCTAACACCACAGACTGTACAACGCTTCAAGTCAAGGTTTGCAGTCATACAAGATCAGGTAGCCGTGCTACACTCCCACTTATCACAAGGTGAAAAATTCGACGAGTGGCACCGTATCAGAGAAGGCAAAGCCAGTATCGTCATCGGTGCTCGCAGCGCTATCTTCGCCCCTCTAACAAACTTGGGGATCATCATTGTCGATGAAGAGCATGAAAACTCATATAAACAAGATAGCTCCCCACGATATCACGGCAGAGACCTCGCTGTTTTAAGAGGGCACTTAGAAAAGTGTGCTGTTTTATTAGGCTCCGCAACCCCCTCTCTAGAATCCTTTCACAATACAGAAACAGGTAAATACCAGCTCCTAACACTTGAAAAACGAGCTGACAACCAGTCCATGCCCATCATACGAGTGATCGATATGCGCGTGGAAGGTAGAAAACGAAAAGGCGCAGTCACTATACTCTCCGACGCCCTTCATTCAAACATGGAGAAAAAACTCGCAGAGGGAGAACAGGTCATTCTCTTTTTAAACAGACGAGGTTTTGCGCGCTCATTACAATGCCCTAGCTGCGGGCACGTATGTGAGTGTAACCACTGCTCTATTCCCCTTACCTATCACCGCTCTGAAGAACGTCTTATTTGCCATATTTGTGGTCACCAAGCCATCACACCCAAAAGGTGTCCAGAGTGCAAAGACGAGTCTATCCGTTTCCAAGGCTATGGCACAGAACAGGTAGAATCCATTATTAAAAAAGTATTCCCTCAGTCGAAAGTCGCTCGTATCGACACCGATACCATGAGGCGTAAAAATGCTCTACGTGATACGCTCCGAGCCTTTCATCAAAAAAAGATTGATATCATCATCGGCACCCAAATGATCGCCAAAGGTTTACATTTTCCTAATGTCACCTTGGTTGGAGTCCTCAATGCCGACCTTGGCCTACATGCTCCTGATTTCCGCGCTGGCGAACGCACCTTCCAGATCCTAACACAGGTAGCTGGTAGAGCTGGCAGAGGTGAATTAAAAGGTGAAGTCATCATCCAGACATTCACCCCGCACTCTCCCTCCATTCAGTTCGCTAGACATCACGATTTCCTAGGCTACGCAGACCAGGAGCTTGAATTTAGAAAACAGTTCTCCTACCCACCCTACTCTAATATTGCCCTCCTAGGAACTCGCTCATCACACGAAAGAAGGGGCGAATTCACCCTACAGAACTTACATAAACGTCTTAAAGCCAGCCTCCCCCCCAATGTCAGCCTAGGCGAACCACTCCCTGCCGCTCTAGCAAAAGCACATGGCCAATACCGCTTTCAGCTCATGATTATAGGAATGTCTGCACGCACCTTATCAAATCATATACAGAAAATCCTAGAGCAAACACCTCCTCCTGAAGATGTCACCATCACCTTCGATATGGATGCTATGAGCTTCTAAGAAAAAATTGCAGATAATCAAAATACCCTCTTATAAAAATTCGTCATTTTTGACATTCCTCTCTAGCCCCATTCTGCTTACACACATTTATGCCTTTTTTAGAAATAGATGATGTGCGAACTCACTTCACTAAACCCAGTAGCTTCCTGTCTCGAACGAAGCCAGACACCGTTAAAGCTGTCGATGGGATTAGCTTAACTATAGAAAAGGGCGAAATATTAGGATTAGTAGGTGAATCTGGATGTGGTAAATCCACATTCTCCCGTACCATTATGCAGCTCATACCTGCCACCTCAGGCTCAGTCACCCTAGAGGGAAACAACCTCTCTTCGCTAAACCAAAATGAAATTAGAAAGAGACGTTTAGATTTCCAAATGATCTTCCAAGATCCATACGCCTCCCTAAACCCCCGCATGACCGTTTTTTCAACATTAGCCGAAGCGATCAAGCAGCGCCACCCCAAGCTCAAAGGAAAAGACCTCAAAGATAAAATATCTGCACTCATGAAAACTGTAGGCTTAGACCCACGTTTTATGCAAAAGTATCCACACGAATTCTCCGGCGGCCAACGACAACGAATAGCTATAGGCCGAGCACTAGCACCCGAGCCGAAACTCATCATCGCTGACGAGCCAGTCAGTGCGCTAGACGTCTCTATCCAGTCTCAAATTCTCAATTTGCTGCTCCAACTACGCAACGACTTATCTCTTACCATGATCTTTATCTCTCACGACCTATCAGTCGTCAGGTATTTAGCCGATAATATCGCAGTCATGCACAAGGGCGTCATCGTCGAATACAACCAAGCAGAAGAGGTGTTTAATCACCCGCAGCATGCTTATACAAAAAAACTACTAGCTGCTATCCCTCATCTAAATTAAAACAATCTTCACTTTTCAGTCTTTTTAATGTGCATAATTGGCAAAAACTTGTATAATCCATACAGGATATGAACTATTGGTATAAAAAAGCGGCTCTTGTAATAGCGATGACTACGATCGGTTGCTTCGCTGCTACTTCATGTGGCACCATTAGCTCAGCTACCTCGAAAACCAAAAACTTGACCCAATCTTCGGTTAATTCAATCGGTAAAGTAGGTAAGAAAACAAAGGGCTTAGCTCAATCTTCAGTTAGCTCAATTAGCAAAGCTGGTAAGAAGACAAAAGGTCTAGCTCAATCTTCAGT
>CAYNLE010000017.1:25541-33933 GCA_964397975.1 uncultured Verrucomicrobiales bacterium
GGTAAGAAGACAAAAGGTCTAGCTCAATCTTCAGTCAGCTCTTTATCCAATATTATCCCCTCATCACGTATCCCCATCGCTAAAGTGAATGAAGAAAGTCTGCAGATTATACCTACTGGACAAGAACGAGCTCTCGCTTACCAGAAAAAGCTCAATGCAAAAAAATACGCAGCTCTCGCTTACCAGAAAAAGCGTAAAGCAAAAAGAAACTCAGCCTTCGGCTTTTTACGACCTAGCAACTACAAACCTGCTAAGTTACCTACTGTGAATGACGACCCCTCAGTCACAACAAGCGTACTCCCCCCGCTTCTTCCTAATTAAGGTAGAACCCTTTCTTACGGTTTACTAAGAACTCTCCCCCCCTATAACAAGGGCATTGCGAAGGCTTATTTAGACTACGACTCACCGAATACAGGCGAACTGTCTTTCATTGCTCCATATTATCAATGGAACTAGGGAATACCCTCTCCAAACTGTCATCTATTCATGACAGTATAGAATATGAAATAGCATTGACCTAGATGTCGGTTAAACCTACATAACGCGTTACCAAAATCCATATTTATGAGCAAAGAAACTATTTTCTACACCCAGACAGATGAGGCACCAGCCCTTGCGACTTACTCTTTCTTACCTATCGTTCAGGCATACACCCAGTCCTGTGGTGTTCAGGTAGAAACTAAGGATATTTCACTGGCTGCCAGAATTCTTTCTCAGTTCCCAGATCGCCTTAGCGAAGAGCAGCGCGTCCCAGATACACTTGCTGAGCTAGGTGCTCTTGCTAAAACACCAGAAGCTAACATTATCAAGCTTCCTAATATCTCAGCATCTGTTCCACAAATGGAAGAAGCTATCGCCGAACTACAGGCAAAAGGCTATGATATCCCTGACTACGCTGACGCAAAAGATATTTACTCTAAAGTCAAAGGTTCAGCTGTAAACCCTGTCCTCCGTGAAGGAAACTCAGACCGCCGTGCTCCTAAAGCGGTAAAAGAGTATGCAAAAGCTAACCCCCACAGAATGGGTGTATGGTCAGCAGACTCAGCGTCACACGTTTCTCACATGGATGCCGGTGACTTCTGCGCAAATGAGCAGTCAGTAACAGTAGAAACTGCCACTGATGTAAAAATCACTCACACAGCTACAGACGGCACAGAAACTATCTTAAAAGCTAGTACCCCACTACTGGAGGGCGAAATCCTCGATGCTACTTATATGAGCAAATCTGCTCTTGTAGAATTCTTAGAAAAAGAAATAGCTAAAGCGAAAGAGCAAGGCGTCCTTTTCTCACTACATATGAAAGCAACGATGATGAAGGTCTCAGACCCTATCATTTTCGGCCACTGTGTTGCGGTTTATTTCAAAGACGTATTTGAAAAACACGCTGAAGTTCTTTCTGGTTTAAACATTGATCTTAAAAACGGATTTGGTGACCTTTTAGCTAAAATAGAAACTCTCCCTGCTGATCAAAAAGCAGCGATCGAAGCTGACATCGAAGCCGCATACGCGAATGGTCCTGACCTCGCGATGGTAAACTCTGATAAGGGTATCACTAACCTTCATGTCCCTAGTGACGTCATCGTAGACGCATCTATGCCAGCCATGATCCGTACATCTGGACAGATGTGGAATGCCGCTGGTAAACAACAGGATACTAAAGCTGTCATCCCAGACTCTTCATACGCAGGCATCTATCAAGCTACGATCGATTTCTGTATCGAAAACGGAGCATTCGATCCTACTACAATGGGCACAGTCCCGAATGTAGGTCTCATGGCTCAGAAAGCCGAGGAATATGGATCACACGATAAGACCTTCGAAGTCCCCGCTAACGGTAAAATAACGATCACTGACTCAGCTGGTAATACACTCATCGAGCACTCAGTAGAAGAAGGCGATATCTGGCGTGCATGTCAGGTGAAGGACGCCCCAATACAAGACTGGGTCAAACTCGCTGTGAACCGTGCTCGCGCGACAAATACTCCAGCTGTATTCTGGCTGGATGAATCACGTGCACATGACGCTCAGCTCATCCAGAAAGTAGGCGACTACCTCGGTAACCATTGCACAGACGGGCTTCAGATCCACATCATGTCACCTGTAGAAGCTACTAAATTCACTCTAGACCGTGTCAAAGCTGGAAAAGATACGATCTCAGTAACAGGTAACGTTCTCCGTGACTACCTCACTGACCTCTTCCCTATCCTAGAGCTAGGCACATCCGCTAAGATGCTCTCTATCGTTCCTCTCATGAATGGCGGCGGACTATTCGAAACAGGCGCTGGTGGATCTGCTCCTAAACACGTAGAACAGCTTATTCAGGAAAACTATCTCCGCTGGGATTCACTCGGTGAGTTCCTTGCCCTAGCAGTTTCTCTCGAGCACCTCTCTGAGAAATTCGGTAATGAAGGCGCTAAGATACTAGCTAATGCCTTAGATGCAGCTACTGGTAAATTCCTTCTTACAGATAAATCTCCTACCCGTAAGCTAGGTGGAATTGACAACCGTGGATCCCACTTCTATCTCGCGCTTTACTGGGCACAGGAGCTTGCTGCACAAACTGTAAATAGCGATCTTGCAACACGCTTCGCACCTGTTGCTGAAGCACTAGCTGCTAATGAAGAAGCCATCGTGAAGGAACTGATCGCAGTGCAAGGCTCTGCTGTTGAAATCGGTGGCTACTACATGCTTAACGATGAACTTGCTGACCCGGTTATGCGCCCAAGCTCAACGCTCAATGAGATCCTCGCTACGATCTAACACAGGCTTATAATTATATTCTCACCCGTCAGACTCAGGTTACTACTGAGCTGGCGGGTTTTTCTTGTCGCCATCTTAATATTACTAAAGCATCATCGTATCCATGAACGTTCAACGTATCAGCATAGTAGTAGCTCTACTTATCATCATCAGCCTTATCTTTTTCCTCAATACAAAAGGTGGTAATGCCCTCTCACTCTCAGCTAATCATGGTCAGGCTGCCTACGATCACACAGCCGCTATCCTAGACTGCGGTCCTCGCCCACCAGAGTCTGAGGGACTAGCTAAGGCTCAAAAATACATTTCTGAAGAGCTCTCTAAACATGGCTGGAGCACTATTTCTCAAACAGTGGAACGAGATACTCCTGTTGGGAAACGTAAGTTCACTAACCTCATTGCTCGATACAACGTAGAAAAACTAGATAGTATAGAAGATCTTATCAAGCTCCACACTCAAGGTATTCTCTGCGCTCACCTCGACTCTAAACTCATACCTAGTATTCCTAACTTTTTAGGTGCTGACGATGCTGCATCCGCGTGTGGATTAATCATTGAGCTTGCCGTGACATTTTCACAACAGTACCCAGAAAAAGCGAAGCAGCTAGAGCTTGTCTTTTTTGATGGCGAGGAGGCCTTTGCAGAAAACATGAGCCTAGCCAGTGGTGACGGACTTTACGGTAGCCGTGCCTACGCCATTGATCTCTACAAACGGGATCCCAAACCAGTATTCGGTATCTTACTCGACATGGTAGGACATAAAAACCTTAAAATAGCCGCACCTGCTGATAGCCCTGATCACCTCTTTGATGCCATGATGACCGCCGCAGAAAAACACGGTCATGAAAAACGTTATACCAAAGCCACTGGTGGAATCTTAGATGACCACTACTACCTTAACAAAGCAGGAGTCCCCACCATCGACATCATCGGCGCTGATTTCAACCACACCCATTGGTGGCATAAAGAAGGAGACACCATGGATCTCATATCAGCTAAAAGCCTCAGCATCTCATACGATGTAACATTCAGTATGTTAGAAGATCTTATCAAATAAGCTCAGACCGTATAAAGTGAGATAGAATTAACAGCAGTAATAAAAAAATAGCTGTATATTTCCAGAACTTCGTAGGATTCCGTTCAATATAAGGCAGGTCATCCTTTGATAATAAGTCATAGTTAGGCGTTTTCAAATCAGCCAAAAACGAAGACATCACCTGGTGCCTATCATCTGGCTTGGCGGATAATGACTTTCTGAGCGCGGCATCAAGCCACAAAGGCACCATAGCATTATAGCGCGTGACTGACTGGTAACGAAGCTTCAAGAAATCATGAAGCGAACTCGCTTTCTCCCAACCTGCCCCATATGGGTGAGCCCCTTTGCTCAGCAGGTAATAAGTAAGTGCGGCGATGGAGAACAAGTCAGAACGATTACTAGGTGAAGACCCATAACGATATTCAGGTGCTGAAAAATCAACTGTTCCAAGAGCCGAATGGCGCTCAAACGGTGTACTTATCTCTGAAATACCTCCCACACGACAAGACCCGTAATCTATTACTTTAACCGTCAAGTCCGGTAAGACTAATACATTTTCTGGTTTGATATCCTGATGTAACACATCAGCCCGGTGTAGCGCCCTAACACCACTAATCAACTGACTTATAATCGTCATGATATCAGCAAGTGACGGCTCACTCTGGCGCTCTAACCACTGGGCTAATGTCATCCCTCTGATATATTCTAATAAATAATACCGAGCACTTCTCTCCCCCTCTGGACTAATAGCTCGAACTAAGTTATGATGTTTAGTCCGGATACCGACCCACTCCTCAAGTGTAAAGCGCTCCATATAAGAAGGATCATTACTAAAACTAACAGAGGGAGTTTTCATAACCATCTGCCGACAGCTCGACTCTTCCGTCACTAGATAAAGCTGCGTATTTTTAGTCGCTGTTAAAACACGATCAACTCGATACCCATCAAGTTTCATACCAACCTCTAGATCAGGAGGAAATGGTAAATTAGCTAAACGATTATACACCTCATTCTCATCAGAATCAGGAAGCGAATCGATACGAAGAATAAGGCACGACCGATTATCTAAACTGTCGGCTGAAGATACAGAAAGACTACCCGCTATTTTTTTGAGATCATTTTCACTCGTTAATACCTGCTTCATCTGATCAGGTGAAAGCTGGTCGTGTATACCATCAGTTGTTAGAATAAACACATCCTCTTCCTCTAGCTCAAAAGTCCGACAATCCACCTGAAGGTCAGCCTCACCACCCAGCGACCTAGCAAGAAAGGTTCGACCTTCCGAAACTGGGGTCACGTGATCAATACTCAGTTGCTCAAGTTCCCCTCCCCGAAGACGGTAAAGGCGAGAGTCCCCTACGTGAAATAAATAGCCTGTATGACTTTTTAATATCAGTCCTGTAAATGTAGTTAGAGCGCTTTCGCTACCTTGCTGCATCGAAAACAACCAACGATTCATCGCTGTCAGAACTCTGTGAGCAGCCTTCTTTACTTCCCATGATTCAGGTGTTTCAAAATAATCATTCAGAAAGTTCAACACCGCAGACTCACTCGCGAGCTTTGCCTTAGTAGAAGCCGATACACCATCTGCTATAGCCGCCGCGATCCCTTTAGTAGGTAGAATCTGCGCTTCAGGAATCCGCACCCCTATCGTATCTTGATTCTCTGGTTTTGGTCCAGTCTCAGAAGATTGTGCAGTAGAGATTTTTAGATCGCCTTTAAGATACATAAAGTTGGAAAACAAAAGACTGAGCTACTGCCTAGCAGACGCCCAGTCAATTTTTAGAAATTATGAATGTATCAACTAGCCTACCTCAATCAGTTCAACTGTGCCATCTTCATGAACCTCTGAGACATGCCCCTTAGGCTCTTCTAAAAAGTATGAAGCTACAAAGCCCATAATTGAAGATCCCGCTATTACCATAAAGAATGTCGATGGTGACACAAAGCTATACACAGTAAGGAAAGTAACACCACCAACATTTCCATAAGCTCCAGCCATTCCAGCTATCTGCCCTGTCATACGGCGTTGGATAAGTGGAACCATCGCAAAGACTGCACCTTCACCTGCCTGCACAAAAAATGAAGTAAACATAGTGGCCACTACAGCCAAAGCTATCGGCCAGCCGCTGTTGATTTGTCCCAGAGTAAGATAACCTACCGCTAAACCAGCAAGTAATATAATCATCGTGCGACGACGACCAAACTTATCTGACAGCCAGCCACCACCAGGACGAGATGCTAAGTTCATAAATGCAAACCCAGCGGCCAACATAGCGGCTGTGGTCATAGGTAAATCAAAAGTATCAGCAAAAAATCCTGGTAACATAGATACTACTGCCAACTCAGAGCCAAAAGTAATAAAATAGTTGATGTCTAGAATAGCCACCTGCTTAAAAGAATACCTTTGATGCTCAGGCACACTACCCTTCTTCAGCATATCTTTATTCACTTTTACGATCTGATTTGTTTGGAAAGCAAAAAGAAGCGCTAAAACTATATAGGTAACAATAACAGCACTCTGTGGCAGCAGCGCTGTCTGAGACGGTGAAAGTTTCCAAGCGAGCACTGCCAAGGCGATATACATCGGCACATTCATAGCCAACAAAAAGTAAAAGTCCTTACGAGTAGAAACCTCTAATCCTCCAGACTTCTTCGGTTTAAAGTAAGTAGACCCCTTAGGTGTATTACGGGCCATACGGTAGAAAATGAAACCATAGATAAATGACAACCCAGATATCGTAAAGAGAGCATAACGCCAGCCATCTTCACCACCAAACATAACTGCCAATGTAGGAAGAGTAAGAGCTGCTGCAGCTGAGCCGAAGTTCCCCCACCCTCCATAAATTCCTTCAGCTAAGCCAACCTGCTTAGCTGGGAACCATTCACCCACCATTCTAATACCAATCACAAAACCGGCTCCTATGAATCCCATAAGAAAGCGTGTAAAAGTCAGCATTTCGTAACTAGTCGATAGAGCAAACATAGAGGTGAGTATACCTCCTGACATCAACATAATACTGTAAGTAAGACGCGGTCCTAATTTATCTACTAAAATACCAACGACGATACGCGATGGAATAGTCAGCGCCACATTAAGAATAAGTAAGGCCTTCCACTGAGCTTTACTTAAGCTAAAGGCCTCACAGATAGAGTCCCTCATTGGAGCATGGCTAAACCATAAAACAAAAGTAATAAAAAAGGCAAACCAAGTCAGGTGTAACGTTTTGATCGATGAGTTTTTTAAATCAAAAACGTTAAGTTTAGTATCTGGGAGAGAATTATTCATGAACTGTATTCTGAGTGATGTGAAAAGGTGAAACTTCACGAACAATAGTTATTTATAATAACGTAAGGCACTTGATCATTTCTTTTGCCACATAGGAGTGACTCTTACCGCATTAAGCAAAACTCATGCCAAAATT
This sequence comes from uncultured Verrucomicrobiales bacterium, assembly GCA_964397975.1. GTDB lineage: Bacteria > Verrucomicrobiota > Verrucomicrobiia > Verrucomicrobiales > Akkermansiaceae > Oceaniferula. The sequence continues at coordinate 32,760 of CAYNLE010000017.1, forward strand.
CAGCAAAACTCACCAAAAAAATGAATGGTATTCATCAATAAAAAACAACCACAGTAAACCTCTTCTCAAGAATTTTAAAGACCTACCTAGAACACAATCATTCCATCAATTCTTCCTGCACATCAGATCTATTAATAAGAGTGTCTCTCTGCTGATCGATTTTACTCGATAACTGATTAATTTCACGAACCAGCTGTTCAGTAAACCTTTTACGGCCTCGATGCTTTTTAATGAAATTAGCAATATCAACATAGCTATCAGAGTAATCGATTGTTCGTTTATCAAGTTTAGGCCGTAACCTATTCATTTCAGTAACTAGTTCAGCAAGAACGTCGTTACCAAGACCTTGAGCTTTAATATATGAACCATTTTCCATCATATTGCCTAATTTTGCCCCTGCATTATCGAGACCTCTTATTGAACCTGCTATAGAAAGTTTTTTAGGCTCATTACGGTTACTATATAGATGCAGTAATCCTGCGGAAAGGTGGTTAGGTGCCAGCTCTATAATTTTAGATAATTTTTCACGAACTTGGCTGTTGTATATATACTTCGGATTTTTCTTTAGTGCCTTCTGCACAAGTGCAAACTCATCAATCGCCGTCTGTATATCTTCAGGGCGCTCACTACTTGCTAGAGCGTGTGCCTGCTCAAAGTCTTCAATGGTGAAAATCTGAATTTGATGAAGAGACTCTAACCCCTTAAGTATACTCTCATCAATAATGCTATTCTTATTTGCTAAAGGTATCGCTATATGGGTGCATTTTTTACGGATCGCACCTTTCACCTTAGAGGGAACACCACCTACTGGCTGAACTTCACCGGTAGCGGTCATATCTCCTGTAGCTGCGAAACCCGGATCTAGTTCATTTCCAGAAATAATAGAGTCTACCATCAATGCACAAACTACAGCTGCAGACGGTCCGTCTTTAGGCGTGTATTTATCGGCAAATGAAAGCTCCACAAGTGTATTATCAGGAAGTGACTCAGGATAACGGACACGTATGAACTTATCTACTTCTTCAGTAGCCCCTTTCATCATCTCCCCTACTTCTTGGTTAAACTGGATAACAAAACCGCTACCTTTATTCATAGCCGTAGCATTCATCTGCGAAGCGGTCCCAGCTAAATCACCATTATTTAACTCAACTACTAATAGGCCTTTAATCTTAGT
>CAYNLE010000018.1:0-33197 GCA_964397975.1 uncultured Verrucomicrobiales bacterium
CCTTCGATCGCTTTCCTGATATGGTTAGCATCGAGTGCTGCTTTGTTATTTCTAACTGGTGGGTTGAACCATCCTTGAGCAGCCCCCGCTACTTTACTGGCGATGATTACGCCATCGCGGTTACGTCCTTGTAGCCATTCACCGATGATTTCTTCAGTTTGGCCTGCTTTCTCTAAAGTGGGTGGGACGGGGTAGATCTCGGCTGTATCGATGAAGTCGATGCCAGAGTCTATGGCCTTATCTAAAATGGCAAAGCTCTCTTGCTTGCTGCATTGCTCACCGAAGGTCATGGTGCCTAAGCATATTTCACTGACTACGATGCCGCTTTCGCCAAGCCTGTTCTGTTTCATAAATATAATGATGACGCTGCTCAGAGACTTGGCAAGCTTCTGAATAGCTGCTATGAATTTTTTTATGGAACATTTAGTCGATTTAGCGCTGCTGATTATGCTTCAAGCAGTTTTGGGTTTTGATAACCTTCTGTATATTACTTTGGAGTCAAAACGAGCTCCTGTCGAGAAGCAGCGTTCAGTTAGAATCTGGGGTATCGGTCTCGCTGTGGTGTTAAGAATCGTACTATTATTTGCCCTGCTGAAGATGATGGGTTCATTTAAATCATCTTGGTTTGTAATAGATAATGATTTTATGTATGCCGATTTTAATTTCACGGCAGCTATCACGCTCTTCGGTGGAGGTTTCATTATTTATACGGCTATTAAAGAGATTATTCATATGTGTAGCCTTGAGGAGGCACACGGTGTTGCAGGTGATCAAAAGAGAGCCTCTGCTGGTAAGGTTATTTCATTGATCGTGATGATGAATTTAATTTTCTCGTTTGATTCCATTCTCAGCGCGATGGCGATTACTGAAGTTGCTTGGGTGATGTCAGTGGCTATCGTGATTAGTGGAATCCTTATGATCGTTCTTGCTGATACGGTATCTAAGTTCTTACAGAAAAATAGACTCTATGAGGTTCTTGGTCTCTTTATCCTCTTTATTGTAGGTATCTTACTTGTTTCAGAAGGTGGGCATAAGGCTCACATGTCGTTCTTTGGCCATCCAGTAGAGGCGATGACAAAGACAACATTCTACTTTGTTATAGTAATTCTTATCCTAATAGATGTGATTCAGGGGCGTTATCAGAAGAAACTTATGGCGAAAAAGCAGGCTCTTCTGGAGCACAAGGATCTAATTTAACAGGGTGAAAGAATAGCACCCATTCATGTAAGTGATGATGCCGACTGATTTTCCCTTGGCTGGGTTCTCTGGGTAATAGGACATAGAAGGCTTTCATAGGTAAAGCATCACATATTATACAGAGAAAGTTGAGGGAAAGATTGAGCGTTTGAGCTGTCAGTGAATTTCTAAAAATTCGAGGACAAGTAATGGTGGACTGCTGATCAGCTAAACCATGCCTTTATAGCACCTACTGAGTATACTATGGTAAGAGATGCCCATTGAATGAGAAATATAACATGGATCATAGTTTTGATTTTTTTACCTTTCCAAAGTTCTGTGGAATACCAAAATATCTGTGTTAATAAGCGTGCCAACCAGAAAATAGCTAAGATAACGAGCACTCGGCTACCGAGTTTGGTTGTGAGTAATAATTCGGCTGATGTGGCACATAGAAGCCCCATGAGGAATACTCCAAAAGCTATGAAAAATGTATGAACCGTCATTAGCTGGCGGTTGATGAGGCTTAAGGAAGCTAATTCGTTTTTCCAGTTGAAGGCCTTTGGGAATACGATGTGGACGATTGCTAGTAGCATGGTGCCATATCCACTTATTTCGATTAAAAATTTCATTTTTTCTTTAAAATAAAGGTGGAGATAAAAGGAGTTGTTTTATGGATGGATTCGATTTGAAAGCCGCTTTCCTCAAAGCTTTTCATCCATGTTTTTTTAGAATGAAAATGGAGAACTCCTATGGAGTAGACACTAAAGTTAAAGATGTCTCTTAAGTGTTCAGTGATATATAGCCGGCCATTATCTTCGAGTATGCGGTGCAGCTCATTTAGTATACAGACCCGTTCTTCGTGTGCGCGGATTTCATGAAGAGATAGTATAGTCGTGATATGTGAAATGGACTTATTTTCGGCAGGTAATATGCCATTAGTAACCGATTCGGTATGGCCTACGGGTGGGTAAGCTTTTCGAGCTCGTGCTATAGATGGCTCTGTATGTTTTTCAGGGTCGTAGAAGTCGATGACTCTAATATGGGTATCAGGGAATTTACTGATAATGATAGGGGTAGTTTCATCAAAGCCGGCGTTAATGTTTAGCAGTGTTGAGCCGGGGCGTATACCGTCTAACCAAGGGGTTTTGTATAAATTTGACCTGTCATAAATCCAGTGCGAGGCCGTTAGGGATAGGACTAAAAAAGTGATAACGGACACTAAACCCAGGCTAAGTATAATGGCTGGCCAACCTGTTGTTAGCATGATGGCTACTATAGTGATGATGCTAACAGCTATAGCGGCTATGAAAAAATTCGGGTTGAAGCGTATAATATTTGTTACGCCTTGGTAGGGTGTTCGTCTCATGACCAGGATTCTGTGATACCTTTTTTCCACTCGTAATCGAGATTGCTAACTAAAAAGGCATTTGCTAACTGAAACGAACTAAACTGGTATTGGTCGAAAAATGGAACTCTATGTTTTTTAACCTCTATCGGTAGTGGTTTCCAACCTTGTCTTTTCCCTTCTACAATAAGGACTTCATCACGTTCGCTATTATGGCTGAAGGTGAATGGCATGGGGCCGGCAAACCTTCTTGCTTGGCGCCAATCAGGGAATGGCGATTTAGTGGGTAGAGGGGCGTTTTCTGTAGCTTCGCAGACATCGACAGCTAATTCGGAGCTGGAAGTGATTGTTTGGCCCTTGTTGTTAGTCACTTGCCAGTCGATATCTACATGTTGATAAGAGTAACTGGTCATTAGATTACCAGAGACGGCCATGAATTTGGAGTTGGTTTCTGATCCAAGTATGTAGAGGCCTCTTTTAGTTCTGCCGTCCTTACCAGTATAGCGAACAAAAATTCTATAACCAATGAGTATGAAGCGGCGGCCTAGAAAAGAAGGGAAGCCACTTGGCCTCATGTTTTCAGTATCGACCATTGCAGCAGCGACAAATGCTGTATCTTCTTTATAAAGGTCGAGTTTAAGTCGTTTTGGGATTAAGGGCTCTAGTTCAGCGGCTGGGACTGCATATGTGAGTACGAGAGATTGCTTAAGCTTTGCTTTAATGGGAAATGCATGTTCGCCTAGTAGACTCATGATTTTGTTGTAAGCTTATGATTAAAATAAACAATAGCGACAAAAGATATTGCCCATGCGAGGTTCCATCCTGACCACAGCAGGAGGTCTCTTGCGAATATGGTTTCAATGATGTTCATTGTGATAACTAATCCGATTTGAGCATATGTGTTTAGTTTTCTGTAAAGGCCTGACCAAACCCAAAGGGCCATGAATATTTCTGAGATACCTATCAATATAGTAAGCTCAGGAGCGTAACTTTCGCCCAATATACGAGCTACGATAGCCTCGTGGCGTGGCACGAGGCCGAGGACTTTACAGGCTAGCCCGTTAATGAACCAGACAAGTCCGATAGCAGTGATTAAAAAAAATTTCATAACTGTGAGTGGTTACCCAGTTATGAAATCAATCTTATTATAAATGGGTATCTATATGCCATGCCTGAGCTTGCTTTTGTTCCAGCAAGAATAGGGAGAACAATGTTGACGATTAATAAAACGGGGAGAATTAAAAACCCTATAAGGACAAAGCATAGAAGAGATGCAATTATTATATAAGCAGTCATGTTAATTTCGAAGTTTAGGGCTTCTTTAGCTTCATTCGCAGCAAAGGGCATTTCGCCTTTTTTGATTTGCCAGATGACTAACGGGGCGATGATATTTCCAAACGGTATGATGAATCCAGATAGAACTAGTAGGTGACCTAGCATAGCCCAGGTTTTTTCTTCTGAAGAGATTCCTGGTGTATTTGACTGCTCTGGTTGTGGTGATTCGTATATTTCCATGATGTATGTTGTTGTTAAACAGTTTTATTGTCAAAACTGTTGTTCGAATTTTTATCTATGAAGATATAGAGGTAAGAAGTAGAAAGTTGATGGCTATTTAGCAGAATCATTTTGTGATTCATCATCCTTAAGCCATTTCCATAAGACTCCATCCACAGGTCCTATTAGCCATGCGAAGATGAGGAGGAGTCCGCCTGAGACAACGACGGAGGCAGCCATATTACTGTCAAACCAAACATGGAGGTATAGGCCAAGGACAGCTGATAATGCTGAGTGGACGATCGCGAGCAGGAGCATAGTTCTAAGGCGGTAGGTGCAGAGATAGGCTGCTGCGCCAGGGAGTATTAGCAGTGCAATGACGAGGATGGCGCCTACTGCCTGAAAGGCGGCAACGGCGATGAATGATACGGCAAACATGACACCGTAGTGGATAAGCCACGGCTTGTAGCCATAGGAAGCGGCTAAGTCTGAGTCAAATGAGCTAAGCATGAGCACGCGGTGAAAGATGGTCATGAGAGTGAGTGTGACGATGGCTACACCGAACATGACGATGATAGCGTGAGGAATCTGAAGGCCTAGCAGGGCGACGGTATCGTCTTCTAGTAGTAAGCCTAGCCTACCATAAAGCACACATTCTAAGTCGAGGTCGACATTGTCCCCGAGCATCGTTTCCATTAATACAACACCGAGAGCAAAGAGGGCGGTAAATGATATTCCTGTAGCTGCGTCTTGTTTTACCCGTGTCCACTTATGAATAAGCTCGATGATAACGGTGGATGCTAAACCAGCAAAACCTGCGCCAACAATGAGCCATGGTGATGCGAGATCACCGGTGAATAAAAAGGCGATAACTACGCCGGGAAATACACTGTGGCTGATGGCGTCACCTGTGAGCGACATTCTTCTTAGGATGAGAAATGAGCCGATCTGACCGCAGGGTAAGGCTACGAGAAAGGCCATAAGGATGAGCCACAGAGCTCCTATACCAAGGACTTCCCATGGTCTGGTCAGGTATTCTACTAAGGTCTCCATTACGACTGAGTTAGGGTAGAGTGTGGTTGGGCGAGTTCAGGGCTTATCTCAGGGGGCTGACTGACACGGGGTATCGGTTTCCCGTGTGGGTCGAGCTCTGGGAAAGCGAGGTCTCGCTCGAGTTGACGCACGATGCCTGGGTCTAAAATGTGCTCGATTTTTTCAGCATCATCATGCACGTGGTCTTCTGCGTAATCGGCCTCATTGGTTAAATAGAGTTCCCATAGGCGGTGGTTTCGCACGAGTTCCATGGCACGTTTCCATCCAGATGATGTTAGATGAACCGATACGGTGTCAGCTGACTGTTCAAGAAGACCGTGTCGGATGAGCTCCTTACAGCGAGTTTTAATGACGTCCTCTGTATTACGCTGCTTCTGAGCGAGCATGATGAGACTGACTTCTTGGTGAATGAATCCTTCACCCTCGAGGATTTTATAAATAGATTTGAGAGTGTTCTCTCTGCGGACTCTTTTTTTACGCTGAGTCACTCGGGTGATTTTCGCTAGGACTCCATGCTCCGGAGCGATAAGGTAGGCTAGACCAAAAACAAACGTTGCTGACAGGGTGATGACGGGGCCAGTGGGCATGTCATTATAGCTTGCTGAAATTAAGGCTCCTGTTAGTCCAGATAAAACACCGAACAGGATTGATAGTAATAGCATTTTCTTAAAGCGATCAGTGAGTAGGTAAGCTGCTGCTGCTGGGGTGATAAGCATGGCAGAGACGAGTACGACCCCGACAGCCTGCAGTGCGACCACAACGGAAAAAGTGAGTAGAAAATAGAATAGTGCGTTTAGTAATTTCACTGGGTAGCCGATCCCCTTCGAGAAACCTTCATCGAAACTAATGAGTAATAGCGGACGTTTTAAAATATAAACAATCACCATCAGTACGGATGTGGTGAGTATCATCATTCTTAGGTCGTTAGCGTCTATGGAGCCGACATTCCCAAAGAGGAAATTCATTACGCCTACGGTGTCTTGTTGATTACGAGACTGCCACATGATGCCAAAGGCGAAAAATGTAGCCAGCACGATACCGAGTGCTGCATCTGACTTCAGTCTGGTGGTCGTCATCATAAGCCGAACGATGGCTGAGCCTAATAACCCCGCAGCGGCAGCAAAGAGAAAGATGACGAGGGGATTCCGCTCAGGGCTGTATATTAGACCTGCAACGACCCCAGGTAAAACGGCGTGAGAGATAGCATCACCCATGAGGGCGACACGGCGTAGAACGACAAAGCTGCCTAAGAGGCCGCAGCCGGCACCTAGTAGGATGGCAGCTAAAACGGCTTTGCCAGCACCAGTAGCGGGTATCAGAAGGTCTAATATGGAGAAGAAATCCATAGCTAAATTACATCTTCGCGGCGTGGTCAGCTACTTCACTGAGAATAGTTAGTCGGCCGCCATATGTCTTCTGAAGAAGCTCTTGAGTATAGATATCTTCTGTTTTTCCATATGCCACTAAGCGCATGTTTAGTAAAATGAGGCGGTCAAAATAGTCATTGGCAGACTGAAGGTCATGGTGAACTACTAGAACAGTTTTACCTTTCTCCCGCATTTCTCTGAGTAGGACGACGATGGCTGCTTCTGTGGCGGCATCGACTCCTACAAAAGGTTCGTCCATGAGGTAGAGGTCGCTGTCCTGGGCTAGTGCGCGAGCTAGGAATACTCGCTGCTGCTGACCGCCACTGAGATTGCCAATTTGGCGGTTAGCATAAGGGAGCATGCCTACTTTTTCTAAGGCTTCGCTGGCGCGTCGCTTTTCTTCCTTACCTGGTCGGCGGAAGAGCCCGAGTTTGCCATAAGTGCCCATGAGGGCTACGTCCATGACCGTAACAGGGAAGTCCCAGTCGACGCTTTCCCTCTGTGGTACATAGCCGACACGGTGCTGGTTTTCTTTAAGGGATTTTCCAAATACTTTAACCCAGCCTCCAGATGAGGGCACGACGCCCATGATGGATTTGATGAGGGTGGACTTGCCAGCACCGTTCGGCCCTACAATTCCTACCAAGCTGCCTTGAGGCACTGCTACATCTACTCCGTAGAGCACAGGTCGCTTACTGTAGCTAACAGTGAGGTCGTGGGTTTCTAATGCTGGCACGCTCATGGTGACATTATGTAAGAAATAGGGACTTGGTAAATTTTTATTTTAAGCCGTCTACTACGGTGTTCACATTGTGTTTGATCATGCCGATGAAGGTTCCTTTATCGTATGTCTCACCGTGTAGAGTTACGGTGTCACCTGGCTCACCCATAGCGTCTGAGAATAGTTCATGCTCACTTACAGCTACGCCGGCTTCATTGGCTACAGCTTTGATTCCCTTTGCATTAACACTCGACTCAGGGAAGATAGTTTTTAACTGACGTTCTTTGATGAATGAAACGAGGTTTGCTCGATCTTTGAGCCCTGATTCAGAGTTAGTAGAGATTCCCTGTAGGCCGCGAACTTCGAAGTCGAATGCTTTACCGAAGTAGAAGAAGGCATCGTGGCTAGTTACTAGCACACGCTGGTTTTTAGGGATTTCAGTAATGCGTTTTTCAGCCCATTTATGAAGGGCGATGATTTCTGAGTGGTAGCTCTGGCCTCGTGCTCGGTATCCTTCTTCTCCTTCTGGATCCGCTTCTACCAGAGCCTCTACGACAATGGATACACAATTTGCCCATAACTCTGGATTGCCCCAGATGTGTGGGTCATAGTATCCTTTAAATTCTTCCTGTGGTTTTAGTAGTAGTTCGTCTGGAATACCGTCTGTTACGGCAAATACGCCTCCTTTATTCGCGGCACGTTTTTCTAGAGTATCCTGCATTTTACCTTCGAGGTGGTGGCCGCTGTAAAAGATGAGCTCTGCTTTTTTCAGTGCAGCGGTGTCTGAGAATGTGACTTGATAACTGTGAGGGTCTACATGTGCTCCCATCATACCTACTACTGATACGCGGTCGCCACCGATGGTTTTAACCATGTCAGTAACCATCGTAGTGGTGGTTACTATTGAAAGCAGGTCTTCGTTTTCTGTTGTTTTGTTATTTTGAGACTTCGAGTTTACGGCCCACAAAAAGAGGGCTGTACAGATACCAGCTAAGATCGCTATGAGTGCTAATTTTTTTAACATAGCTTCGCAATAAGCTGATTTAAGGACTTGGTCAATCAATTATTAGCCTAGACTAATAATTTATGCATGTACTAATAATCTAGTTTTTTCCCAAAAAAATATGGATCTGCTTGTATTGTAGAATAGGTCAAAATAATTCGATAGAAGATTTAGAAGTAAGGGGTTGAGGGAAGCTCTAAAGTGTCCATATTGAATATATATGAAATCTGTAAATTACCTTCAGAGTATACAGAAAAAATACTTTAAAGCTGCATGCTTACTTGGCTGTCTAGGAGTGATTGCTATGATAGTGATGCTTATGTTCGGTGAGCGCTTTGTCCTGGCTAGTGGAGATGCTTCTACGCTAGCTCAGTGGGTGACATTCGGTGGGGCATTTCATCCAGTTTTATTGCACTTGCCTATAGGGATTGTCGCTGTTGTTTTATTGTTGGAATTCGGGCAAGTTTTATCCATGGGTCGTTACCGCCCTAGGACTACGCTGCCTTTATTTCTTGCAGTGATAAGCTCATTGTTAGCCAGTATTTTTGGCTATCTACTTTATCTGACTGGAGATTTTGTTAGCGAAGTAGTTGAAGAGCACAAGAGGGATGGAGCCTTGTTTACGATCTTTATTATTATTACTTATCTTATCAAATATAAGTATGATCTGCGTAGGGTAGAGCGATCCCAAGGCGGATTATGGGTAGTCTATTTGCTATCACTGATTATGAGCACGTTAATGATGATCGCTGCAGGGCATCATGGTGGCGTGATCACGCACGGTGACCCTATGGATAAAGCACCATGGAATGTGGCTGTGAAAAAGCCAGTAGTAGAGGAGAGTTTGGAGATTGATGATTTTGTGGTTTTCACCTCAGTTATTCAGCCGATATTGACTGATAAGTGTATTAGCTGCCACGGAGGCAAAAAGAAGAAAGGGGGGCTGCGTATGGATAGTTACGAGGCTCTCATAGAAGGTGGAGAAGAGACTGACTGTCTAATTCTTGGAGATTTAGAAGGTAGTGGTATGATCTCGTATCTTCATTTGCCACTGGATGATGACCGTAGAATGCCACCAGAAGATAAGCCGCAGCTAACAGAAGATGAAATAGTTTTGTTAGAATGGTGGGTTAAATCCGGGGCCTCTGAAACAGCACTTGTGAGTTCGCTAGAAGCTACGGTGGAGGAAAAGCATGCTCTTAAACGCTACGTCAAGTAAGCAAGACGAGCTTGGCAATTTTAGCGGCTAATTCTTGTTTGATTCTATTTTGTATTGCTATTTTCATTGAATTTAGAGAGTAAAGGCCCTGTCACATTTACGTGTGACACCTCATGGGAAGCTCGTAGCACGGGCAAGAAATTGATGGGGAATTCGGTGCGTCTGATGAGAGCTGAGCTCGATGAAGGCTATTCCGGAGCGGTTACGCCACTGTGATTCTGCATGACGCAGATTAGCCAGATCACCAGCCTGAGGGGGAGAGACTCTGACCTGCGTAAAACAGGTCTCGTATCACTTATACTTAATGAATAATAAAACATCTGCGTTTTCTCAAAAAGCGCTTATCAAGACAGGTAGCCTGCTGTTAGCAGGAACAGCATCGGTATACGCTCATCCAGAAGCTATTGAGGAACTCGAGCCAAGCACGATCCTCGCATCACGCTTCGAAACAGCTAATGACGATACGACATCAGCGATCGGTATTATCACTGGCGAAGAGTTAGCTAATCAGCAGCAGCACCGTTTACAGGATACTCTTAACTTTATCCCTGGTATACAGGGAGTAGCTTTCGGAAATGCTGGCACGCCAGGGTCAGCGCTTACTCGAGGTTTAAGCACAGCTTTTACGCAGGTTGTTGTAGATGGGGTGAGAATATCTGATAATGCAAATCCAATTGGTAATTTTTTAACAACAGCAAATGTTAGCCAATTGAGCCAAGTAGAAGTTCTACGTGGGCCACAGGCTGTTTTATATGGTAGCGGTGCTACAGGTGGAGTTATTGGTTTAAACCAAGCAGTGGGAGGTGCTAATAAAACAACTATTTTTGCTGAGGGCGGAAGTTTTGATAGCTATAGATCATCAGTTAGTAGTCAAGGCTCTGTCGGGCAGTTAGAGTATGGTTTTGAAATTGGAAAAGAGTTTACAAATAATGATCCGGATGAACTTGTTCCGGTAGAGGACTTTGAAGTCGACACCAGATCTCTGTCGCTTAAGTGGAACGCTTCAGATGATTTTAGCCTGAAGTTTACATACCGTGGCACTGAAAGTAATTTTGATACGGTAAATACTTTGAACTTTAATCCTATAAGTGACGTAGATATCAAAAATAACTTATATGCTATTAATGCAGACTATGTAGTTAATGATTTGTGGACAACGAAACTAACATTGGGTTTTTACGACGAGGATTCTAGATTCATATCAGCTAATGAATTTGATGGGTCTAGAACGACGACAGAATTAGATAGGTTTTCGCTTAACTGGAATAGTAAGCTGACATTCTCAGAGTCTTTTAGCCTTGTAGCTGGCTATGAATATTCAGATACAACATATGAAAATACTACGTTATCTACATCTCCGTTTTTTCCAGCTGATAATGAGGATGATATAGACCTAAGCACTGATGCTTTATATGTGAATAGTTATTGGAGACCAGTAAACCAGCTACTGATAGAAAGTGGCTTTCGTATAGAAGAGCAAAATGAAGAAGGAGGGAATACAGCCTGGAATATAGGGGCTTCATACGAGATTGATAGTACTGGAACCTTATTAAAAGCTCGAGTAGCGGAAAGCTTTAGAACTCCCACCATTTTAGATACAGGTGAGTTTTTTGGAGGGTTTTCTCCACAAATAGCTAACCCTGACCTAGATACAGAAACGGTCTTGGGCTTTGAGTTTGGTATTGAGCAGCAAGTAGCTGGATCTCATTTTGTTGAACTAACTTATTTTAATCAGCGTGTAGATGATGCAGTAGCAACAGAATTTAATTTTGACCCATCTCTTGGGTTTGTTTCACAGAGAGTAAATCAGGATGGCAAATCGACAGTGAGCGGCTTTGAGTTTGCAGCGCGCGGTTCGTTTTATGATGGAAAAGTAAAGTATCGCCTCGCATGGACAGCTCAGGATAAAGAAGAGGTTATCGACGTGCCAGATCATACCGTAACAGCTGATATTAACTATGATGGAGGTAACTGGTTAATCGGTGTAGGAGCTAGCTATGTAGATGGTGCTACTTATGCGCCTTCGGATAATGTATTCGCTACTGAGTTAGATGATCGTATAGTAGCTAGGCTTTACGGGCATTATGAGATTAATGACAATGTAAAGTTACACGCTCGTGTGGAAAACTTATTTGATCAAGATTATGAGTTAAGCCCATTCGGTGATAATAGTTCTGGTAATGGTATCGGTGCCTTTGCTGGTGTAACGGTTAGTTTTTAGACCTACAGGTGAGTCTCTAATAATATGTAGATACTCACTGCTTTATTTTCCTATGTAATTTAATATGAGGGAAATACATAATGAGTATTTAGACTATCGATTCTCGTTACCTAATAAGGTGACGAGGGTTGTAAGTTTAGTATCGAGCGCGACAGAGGCGCTCGACCACATGGGCTTACTAGACCGTGTGATAGGAGTAAGCGAATACTGCGGTCGTTACGTAGATGATAGTGAGATACCTACTGTCGGGCAGTATTTGAATGCAGACTTTGATCAGATTATTAAGCTCAAGCCTGAGCTTATTGTTACGACGACAGGTATACAGCGGCATCTAGCCAGGAAAATTCAAAAATCGGGGTTGCCTATTTACCAGCTAACATTACCAGCGAGTTTCGAGGGGATGCTAGAAAACATTATTGTTTTAGGTGGTCTTGTTAACGAACTTGAAAAAGCACGGTGTTTAGTTAGAAAGTTAAGGTTGAAATCTGAACTTGTTAGGGAGGCGTCGAATACTTTTAATAGGCCGCCGCGCATTTATGTAGAGCTGTGGTTGGGTAGGCATATGCGAGCAGTAGGTGGTTATAGCTATATCGCAGACCTAGTAGAAATGTCAGGTGGCGAGCTGTTTTATAAAAACCATGCAGAGGGGTATTTCACTCCAGACTTTGAAGAAGCGAAACAAGCAGATCTTTTTGTATGTTTCCACGAGCCTGAGTATTTAGTCGATGGTGCTCAGCTAGCAAGTGAGAGGGGCTGGAATATGCCAATTATTATGTCGACCGTGGACTGTGGTGAAAATGTTATTCAAGACGGCCCTAGTTTATTAGACACAGCCGAGTGGTTATATAAGCAGGTGAAAGCTAAGCTGGGCGAGCTCTCACAGTGATATTATAATTTCCGTATGAAATTCTAATTGATAAATAATTTCAATTTCTATAGTTTCGCGGGCTCATGAATAACACAACAAAATATATTCTTGCTGTAGGCAGTTTAGTATCGCTTTCTTCAGTGGCACAGGCTGAGTTTGAAATTTCAGGCGGTTATCACTCTAGTTATGAGTTTCGAGGATTTGATTATGGTGATGACCTCCGCGAAGTAGGTATAGATTATACTAAAGAGTTAGGTAATGGCTTTACCTTTGATATTGGTGCTTGGACTGGAAGAGTTAATGATGAGTCAACTGATATTTCACTTGGTGCTAATTCCGTTTTTCAAGGCTTTTTTTCTGAGAGAGAAGAAGGAGCTATATTTAATACTGGAGGAGTAAAGGAATTCGATATCTCAGTTGGTGTGAGTAAATCTATTGGGGTTTTTGATGTTCGTTTAGGCTATTTGTATAGAGATCTAACAATTGAGGGTAATCGTGTTAGCACAGGTGAACGTATAGGTGGCTTTTCTACAAGTGAGTTTTCACTGGGTGTAAATGTAGATTTGGCACAAAATTTAGAACTCTCAGCAGAATACAGTTATGATATTGATGCTTATGAAGCGGGTTATCTGGATGTTAACCTGACTCAAAGCTTCTATATTACTCCCAACTTTCAGATTGCTTTGACTGCTGGAGCGGCATGGAGTTTTGACTACAATCTTGATTTTAGAACTGACGAACCAATTAATGAGTTTAACCATTACTACATCGCAGTTGAGGCCCCATGGCATGTGGGCAGCGGGTTTGTAGTTACACCATACCTTAAATACATAGGAGCAGGGAGTGATACTCAAACGACACTAGATGTTTCCGTGTCAGAGGTTAATAATACTGTTGTTTTTAACGATATTAATGATTTTAATGACGATTATCTATTAGGCGGCATTACTTTAAGCTATAAATTCTAATTAATATTACCATCTATCTTTTAAAGGCTCACCATCACGGTGAGCCTTTTTTGCTCATCCACAGAAGCTGATAAAGACAACACTTGCAGAATAGCGGTCTCTCCTTTATGTCAGGGGTGTGTCTACGACTGAAACTACGCAGCAAGTGAACTCACAAGTTCCTGATTCGAATGGTCATTTTGGAACGTTTGGTGGGATGTTTGTGCCGGAAACTCTGATGGCTCCACAGCAGCGGCTTGCTGCGGAATATGAAAAAGCGAAAGCAGACCCTGAGTTTCAGAAAGAGCTAGATTACCTTCTGAAGCAATATGTCGGGCGAGAAACGCCTCTATATTTTGCTGAGCGTTGGACTGAGAAGCTGGGCGGGGCAAAAATTTACCTCAAGCGTGAAGACCTTCTCCACACAGGGGCGCATAAGATTAATAATGCGCTTGGACAGATTTTATTAGCAAAACGTTTAGGGAAAAAGCGGATCATTGCTGAGACAGGCGCTGGTCAGCACGGGGTGGCTACAGCCACTGTTTGTGCACGTTTCGGTATGGAATGTGTTGTCTATATGGGCGCTGTAGATATGGAGCGTCAGGCTCTTAACGTTGCTCGTATGCGGCTGATGGGAGCTGAGGTGATCGCTGTGACAGCGGGACAGGCGACCTTGAAAGAAGCGGTGAATGAGGCTCTTAGAGACTGGGTTTCTAGCGTGGACTATACGCATTACATTATTGGCTCAGCATTAGGGGCGCACCCGTTCCCGATGATGGTTCGTGACTTCCACCGTGTGATAGGTGTGGAGGCGAGAAAACAGATTTTAGAACAAGAAGGGCGACTTCCTGATATGTTAGTGGCTTGTGTAGGTGGTGGCTCTAATGCCATCGGGCTATTCCATCCGTTTATTGAAGATGAAGATGTTCGTATGGTCGGTGTAGAGGCTGGTGGTGATGGTATTATCCCTGAGCGTCACGCAGCACGATTCCAGGGTGGTAAACTAGGCGTTTTACAAGGTTCAAAAACCTGGTTGCTGGCGAATGATGACGGCCAGATAGAGCTAACGCATTCGATCAGTGCGGGTCTAGATTATGCCGCTATCGGACCTGAACATGCTTATTTACAAGATATTGGCAGAGCTGAGTATTCTTATGCGACGGATAAAGAAGCATTAGCTGCATTCAAAGAGTTGGCCGAAGTAGAGGGCATTCTTCCTGCATTAGAAAGCTCGCATGCGATGGCTCACGTGGCAAAAATAGCCGGTGATTTGCCAAAAGATTTCGTCATTATTGCTAACCTTTCGGGGCGTGGTGATAAAGATGTAGAGCAGGCGGCTAAGTATCTTTTAGAAGAGTAAATTATGTCACAGAGGGTTATAGGTATCATTGCGGGGTCGGGTATCTACCCACAGACCTTTATGGATGCAGCACGTGCACGTGAAGAGGATATTAAGCTGATTGTTGCAGCATTTAAAGGGGAGACGAGAGAGGAACTTGCGGATCAAGCCGATGCTAGCTGCTGGTTACGAGTTGGCCAGCTGGGGAAGCTGATCAAGTTTCTAAAAAAACAAGGTGTTACGGAGGCGGTGATGATGGGGCAGATAGCTCCGCGTAACTTATTCGACCTCGTGCCAGATATTCGAATGGTTAAGCTGCTTGCCCGGACAAAGGAGAAGAACGCAGAGACGCTTTTTGGTGGTATTGCTGATGAGTTGGCGAAAGATGGCATTACACTGCTGAATGCCACGACATTTTTAGAAAAAAATATGCCCGCTGAAGGTCATGTTTATGGTCCAGTATTAAACGAAGATTTTATCTCAGATAGTCGGTATGGATTTAAAATTGCGAAGGAAACCAGCCGTCTAGATATTGGACAAAGTGTTGTTGTGAAAAACGGCACGGTTCTTGCGGTGGAAGCTTTTGAGGGGACGAATGCCTGTATTAAGAGAGCTGGTGAGCTGGGTAAGGCAAAAGATCTAACGTTAGCAAAAGTATCAAAACCAAATCAAGACTTCCGTTTTGATGTCCCAGTTATCGGCCCTGATACGGTGAAAAACTGTGCTCGATCAGGTGTTAGGCTGATTGTGATAGAGGCTTCTAAAACATTACTACTAGAATGTGATAAAGTAGAGCAGATGTGTGAGGAGCATAAAGTTAGCATCGTCTCTCTTACATGATTAAACGATAGCTTGCACTTATGCTGAATGAGCCTAGTGTGTGCATAGAAAATATGCGATTTCATCTTATCACTTTTGGCGTTATAGGTCTTTTCTCTGCTGCCTGCGTAAAGTTACCACAGTCGCAGGCTAGTAGAGTTCCAGGTTCACTCCAGGTTCCTAAAAGATACGATGCAAGCAAGGCTCCCGTTATGGAGGTGAGCAGCGGTTTACTATCATTGTTCTCAGACGGAAAGTTGAGAAGTTACGTGAATAAGGCACTGGCTCAGAACCCTGATTTAAAAGCAAGTGCTGCAAGTTTTGAGGAAGCTGGATTTGATCTTAAGTCATCACGCGGAGCTTTGTTTCCTACCCTTGCAGGAAACTTTTCTGCTAGGCGGGCTAATACTCAAGGGTTTAGTAACTCTTCAGTTGCCACTTTTACTAATTACAACCCTACATTAGATGCTTCATGGGAAATTGATGTATGGGGTCGTATTCGAGCGGGTGTTACAGCAGCTGCTAAGGACAGAGCTGCGGCAGCGGCTGATTATGCAGCGGCGAGAGAGTCTATAGCGGCTCAGACAATGCAGGCTTATTTCAATCTGCTAGCTGCGGAAAAGATGTTAGCTGTGTCTAAACGGAGGCAGGCAAGTTTCCAAAAAACATATGATCTAGTAAATAGGCGATTCGAGGCTGGGGTGAGTGACTTAGGTAGTGCAGACCTCGCTAAAACAGATTTAGAAAACGCTAGGGCACAAGAGGCTGAGCGTCAAAACTCTCGTGACCAGGCTGCCCGAGGCCTTGCGGTATTAACTGGTTCATACCCTAGTAAAAAGGCAGCTGTGGGCTCATGGCCTTCGTTAAAAAGAAATGTGCGTTCAGGGTTGCCTTCAGATTTACTGATGAAGCGTCCTGATATCGATGCTGCATATCAGCGTATCTTAGCTGCTGATTCACGTGTGAAAGTGGCGCATAGAGATCTTTATCCGAGTTTTAGTCTAACGGGTAGTGGAGGAAGAGAGTCAAATATACTGAGCGATTTAGCTGACTCAAACTTTAGTCTTTGGTCTATCGTTGGAAATATTTCTGCGCCATTATATGCATCTGGTAGTTTGAGATCTGAGTTAGGCGCTACAAATGCACGAGCTAAGCAAGCTCTGGCTAATTACCAGTCTATTGTATTGAATGCCTTCCGTGAGGTGGAAGATGCACTTGGGTCAGATCGGTATTTGCTAAACCAAGAATCGGCAACAGCTAGAGCACTGTTAGCCTCACAGAGTGCTGAGGCGCGTATCAAAAGAAACTACGAATCTGGCTTAGTAGAAATCCTGACACTATTAGATACTCAGCGTCGGTCTTTTGATACTGAGGAGTCGTTAATAGCGATTAAGTCACAACGATACCAAAATCGTGTGGCCTTAGCCTTAGCCCTAGGTAAAGGGCTTTAAAAGATAGCCCTTATTTTTTTGAATAACTTATCTATTCGTAATGAAACTAGCTGCACAAATCCTATTTCCCATAGTCATTTTATGCTTGGCTTACCTGGCTTTTAATAAGCTGAAAGAAAGTAAAAAGCCCCCTGAGAGTAAACGCCCACCTATTGTGAAAGCTGAGGTTTCCTATTTAGAAGTGACTCTAGCTGACCACGCACCTCCTATAAATACGTTTGGCACGGTTCAGAGTTACTTTGAAACAGCTGTTGTTGCTCAAGCTGAAGGTGAAATTATAGAGGTGTCTGAATACTTTCGAGTAGGTCGGATGGTTAAAGAGGGCGATGTGTTAGCTCGGATTAAAAATACGGATTATCAGGCTGCTTTAGCTCAAGAAATAGCAAATTTAGCTTTAGCCAAGCAGTCACTTGTAGAGGAGGAAGCTTTATGTAAGCAAGCAGAAGAAGACTGGCGAGCATCGGGCCGATCACTATCAAATGCATCGGATTTTGCTTTACGCAAACCTCAGCTGGAGACAGCAAGAGCTAATGTAATTTCCGCAGAAGCTCTTGTTCAGAAAGCAACGAGTGACTTAGAGGATACATCTATAGTAGCACCCTATGACGCGTTAATCACCGAGCGCACGGTATCATTAGGAAACTTAGCATCGTCTCAGCAGTCACTGGGTAGACTAGTCGCTACGGAAAAAGCCGTCATACGTCTTCCTCTGACGCCAGTTCAGGCTGAGCGTATTAATTTAGCCCTGATTGCTGAGGAGAAAACGATCTCGGTAATCCTAACAAGCCCTGCCTTTGCAGATATACAGTGGGCTGCTGAAGTGACTCGTGTGGAGGGATCGATTGATAGTTCAAACCAAGTCATGCATGTAATAGCTGAAGTGAAAGCCCCATATTCCTCACAGGCTAAACCGTTAGCTATTGGATCTTTTGTAAATGCTAAGATCGAGTCGAAGCCGCTTACTAATACTCTCAAGCTATCTGAAACATCATTAGTAAATAATCAATACATCTGGATCTTAGATGACGAGAATCGCTTGAAGCAATTAGAAGTTATTCGGTTACAAACATACAATGGAGAAGTTTATCTTCGACTAATAAATGAAGAATCCGATTTGCCATTACGGGTTATTAAGAGGCCTCTTAATAACTTTAAAGAAGGAAGTGAAGTAGTTCCGTTAGAACCTCAAGAAGAAGACTTAGAGGAGGCAGCTACACAGAATATTTAAGAGGAATATTGATATAGTTTAATTAGCTAAATAGTGATGAACTCTACACAGAAACATCCGATCATAGCATGGTTTACGTCTAATCCAGTCGTAGCTAATATATTGATGTTTTCAATATTAGCTGCAGGTGTATTTACAGCGTTGACGGTAAAGAAAGAAGGTTTTCCAGCCTTCGATGCTGAGTCAGTCACGGTATCTGTCCCTATTCGTGGAGGAACGCCAGAGGATGTTGAGCGTGGTGTGGCGATTCAGATTGAAGAAGCTATCGAGTCTGTAGACGGTATTGATCATGTGAGGTCTGTGAGCACAGACAGCTTAGCTACAGTAACCGTAGAAGCAAAAGAAGGCTATCCAGTGGGTAAACTTCTCGATGATGTTAAGATAAAGGTAGATGCTATTTTATCTTTTCCTGAGCAAGCGGAGAAGCCCATTGTTAGTGAGAATAAGCGTGCGGATGGTGTTTTATGGGTTGAGGTTTATGGAGGGTCTTCAGAAAAGGTTAGGAAAGAGGCTGCTCGGAAGCTCCGTGATGACCTTCTCCGGGAGCCTGCTATTTCTCAGGTAGAGACATTTGGTAGTCGGGACTATGAGATTTCTATCGAACCTTCAGAAGAAAAGCTTCGTTTCTATGAACTTACATTTTCGGAGTTAGCAGATGCTGTTAGTGAAAATTCTGTCGATCTAGGTGGTGGCGAAGTTCGCACTGCTCGAGGTGATATTTCTCTGAGGTCTAGAGATCAAGCGTATGTAAAAGAGGATTTCGAAAAAATAGCCGTGCGCACGAATGCAGATGGCACACGCATTTACGTGAAAGATGTTGCAGATGTCAGGGACGCCTTTGTTGACCAAGAGTTTCTAGGTCGCTTCCGGGGGTTACCAACTACTAGTTTACGAATCACTATCGAGGGTGATGATGATATTATCGACGCTGTAAATGAGGCGAAGGCGCTGGTTAAGGATTACAATAAGCTTCCTGATGGCGTGCAAATTAGCACATGGTTAGACGGCTCTACAAATATTAGAGACAGGTTAAATCTCTTAGGTGTGAACGGGGCGATTGGAGTGAGCTTAGTTTTAGTGACTTTGATGCTATTTTTGAATTTCCGTTTAGCATTATGGGTCGCGTTGGGTATACCAGTTTCTTTAGCTGGTGCGGTGATGCTGTTTCCTCTTCCAGGTATTGATCTTTCTATTAATGTTATTTCAGCATTTGGCTTTTTAGTTGTATTAGGCGTGGTTGTTGATGACGCCATCGTTATCGGTGAAAGCATTTATTCTGAAAAAGAGCGCTCGAATGAGGACTCTTCTGCTAGTGCCATAGAAACAACGGTTAAAGGAATGAGTAGAGTGGTCACCCCAGCTACCTTCGGTGTGATTACTACTATAGCCGCCTTTATACCGTTGACCCAGGTAAGTGGTCGTATGGGGAATGTCTTTGGGCAAATAGCGACTACGGTTATTCTGTGTTTACTGTTTTCATTAGTAGAGTCGAAGCTCATTCTGCCATCACATCTTGCTCATATTAATGTTCATAAAAAGCCACGTAATGTGATTACAAGGTGCTGGGCACGTTTCCAAAAAGCTATTTCAAGAGGCTTACAGAGTATTGTAGATCGTATTTACCGTCCGTTAATCCGCTTTTGCATTGATTGGCGTTACGCTGTCACCTCTGGCTTTATTGCAGCTTTGATTATTGTTATAGGCTTGTTTTTTGCAGGGCAGCTACGTTTCGTAGTATTTCCTACTATTTTTAGGGATAACATATCAGTGAACCTTGAGTTAGAGCAGGGACAGTCAGTTAAATACCTACATGATAATGCGGAGCGCATTGCGCGTATAGCAAATGATCTAGGTAATAAGTATGAGAAAAAGTTTAGTCATAACCCATTTGTAGCGGTCCAAATTACAGCCAGCACAAATACCAAAGCATCCATTGTAGCTGAATTGAGTCGCTCCACTACCCGTGAGTTTTTATCGACAGATCAGATCATTAAAGACTGGAGAAAAGCGGTGGGCCAAATCTCAGGCGCGCGCGCTTTATCTTTAGCTGCAAGGGCAGGGCCTTCAGGTGGAGACTTAGTCGTTAACCTAGAAAGTGAAAATTTAGAAAAGCTCAAGTTAGTAGCAGAAGAGCTTAAAGCTGAGATAGCATCATATCCAGGTGTATTTGATATATATGATACTTTTGATTCAGGTAAGCCTGAGATTTTATACTCAATAACTCCACAGGGTCAGGCAGCAGGGTTTACTAAGCGTGACTTGGCACAGAATGTTAGAGATGCCTTTTTCGGTAGAGAGGCTCAGCGTATTCAGCGTGGTAGAGATGAGGTGAGGGTTATGGTGCGTTATCCTTTAGAGAAGCGCGCCTCACTGGAGACATTACGTGATATGCAAGTGAGAAGAGAGGATGGTGCCTCGGTGCCGTTCAGCGTCGTAGCTGATACCGAATACTCTGAGTCGCTGGCATCGATAGAGAGGTATGATAGTAAGCGTGTCGTGGCTGTGGAAGCATCTGTAGATAAGGGGGCGACCTCTTCTGGTGAGGTTCTTAAGCGTCTTCAAACTGAATATTTTCCTAAAATGTTAGCCTTGAATCCAGATATATCGATTAGTCAAAGTGGGGAAGCTGAAGAGCGAGCCAAGTCGCTAGGTTCACTGAAGCTAGGTTTCCTTTTTTCTATTATTTTCATCTACATACTGATCTCTATACCGCTAAAGAGTTACGTTAAGCCGTTGATTATTATGTCGGTGATTCCTTTTGGTATTATTGGAGCCTTACTTGGTCATTACTTAATGGGGATGCCTGTTTCTATTCTTTCAGTCTTTGGTATTCTTGCTTTATCAGGAGTTGTGGTAAACGATTCGTTAGTTTTAGTGTGTCGTGTGGATGATTTACGGGCGGAGGGTTTCACCCTGGTTGATGCGTGTCGCCGTGCAGGTGCCGATAGATTCAGAGCAATCTTACTTACATCTCTCACGACGTTTTTAGGTTTAGGGCCACTGTTACTTGAAACAGAAGTGCAAGCTCAGTTCCTTAAGCCCATGGCGGCCTCTCTCGCGTTCGGGATCCTCTTCGCTACGATGATCACTCTAGTTCTTCTTCCGGCCCTCATGGTGATAGGAAAAGAGATTAAAGACCTAGTTAGAGACCTCTATAATATTCCGCATACAGACTAGTTTAAGGGCTGTATATTTTGTCGAAAATAGCTTTGATACTTTTGGTCTGTCTGGTGGCTTAGGGCTATGGCGAGCTGTGTAAAGCTAGGCGTGCATTTTATTGATGCCACCTTGAGATACTTAGTATACAACTGCTCGATTTAGCATGGTTAAGGGGATTAGATGAGGGTGTATTAAAGTCATCTTTTCTTATCATATAAATACGCTCTGAATCCTGAACCGGAAGGTTTACCTATGATCGTTGGTGAGTTTGATACGACTGAGGAGATCGTTGTGCAAACAACTGATGGTGTTTATCGGAAGCTGTAAATTTGCCTTACTTTTCAGCATAAGCTCTCGTGATTTCTTCAGCGATGACCTGAATACCTTCACGAACAATTTTTTCATCCATGGTGAATGTCATACGGATACATTCTTCACTATGCTGCCATGGTTTTTCATCGAGCCCGAAGAAAAAGTAGTGACCTGATACGATGAGGACGTTTCTTTTTTTGAGGCGAGTGTAGAGCTCCTTTGAGCTGATAGGAAGATCTTCAAACCAGAGCCAGAGGAAGAGTGCTCCTTCACTAAGGTGGACGCGATATGGCAGACTAGAGTCAAAGGCTTCAGTGACCCACTGTTGAGCGAGTCGTGACTTCTCTTTGTAATAGGGTAGGACGATGTCCTTACTCATAGATAATACTTCGCCACTTTTTACAAGCGGCTCGAGTATGGCTTGGCCGATGTTGCCATTAGCGAGTCCTACGATCGAGCTCATAGAGGCGACTGCGGCTGCGATTTGTTCATTGGCGATGACGATACCTGTGCGTGTTCCTGGTAGGCCGAGTTTTGAGAGGCTGAGCGTTAATACCATGTGTTCATCCCAGACTGGCTCTATATCAGTGAAAATGATATTAGGGAACGGTGCTCCATAGGCATTATCAATGATGAGGGGGATATGGTGTGCTTTTGCGAGTTCAGAGAGCTTTGTTATTTCATCATCGGTGAGAACATTGCCGGTGGGGTTGGTGGGCCGTGAGACACAGATAGCGGCGATGTCATCGGTGATATGTAAGTTCTCGAAATCGACACGGTATTTAAATGAGTGCTCATCGATTTTTTCAATAATCGGTTTTACGGCACGGAACATGTCTTCACCGACAGATTGGTTGGCATAACCGATGTATTCGGGGACGAGAGGGAGTAATATTTTCTTCTTAGTGCCGTCTGAGAATTTACCAGCGAGAGCATTGAATAGGAAAAAGAAGGCGGTCTGCCCGCCTGCGGTGATGGCGATGTTTTTATGGCTGATGTCCCAGCCAAGCTTTTCATTGAGTAGCTGGGCTAGAGACTGTAGAAATTGTGGGTTGCCTCTGGGTGGATCGTAATTTGAAAAAACTTTTTCCACTGCTCCAGGTGTATCGAGTAGCTCATGGAGCCTTTTTCTCCAGATGGCATTAATTTCTGGAATATGGGCAGGCTGACCACCACCGAGCATTTTGACATCATCGCCACCGAGGGCGAGAGCGTTGCCGAGATCGTCCATGAGTTCTTCGATTCCGCTACCAGAGCAGAGTCGCTTACCAAATTTTGAAAATAGATCACTCACGGGTATAAAATAAGTAAGAGCGGGTAAATGAAAGATGGGAAAAGCAAATCAGCCTCCCTGTGTAAACTTGGGAGGCTGATGGAAATGATACGTTTGAGTCGAAAGTAGGTAGATGTTTTAGAAGGTCTACTCTGCAGGTAGTAGGGGGTCTACTATTACTGGAGGTTCGATTCCTTTATTCTCTGGTTCAGGAGCTATAAAGGGAAGGTCATCATCTACATTGGTAAAGTTTTCAGGTATTTCTGCTGGGATTTCGGCGGGAGCCTCTTCAGGTAGAAGTGTTGGTAGTGGTTCTGGCACATAGGAATTATCAGGGATAAAGCTATCTTCCTTCACAAAGGAACCGCCTGGTATAACCGCTATCTCATTCGATGAACGCTGTTTACCTAACATTACAGATGGAACGTAGCCGACCTGGCCGGATTTAACAGTTTCGATCTTAGTGTATGAGCCTTTACTAGAGATAACTTTTACCTTTGTGCTGTTTCCGAGTGTGCTATCAGGTTGGTCAGAAGAGCGTGGGAATTTACTGAATAAGGGCGTATTAGATGCTGTTGTCTGAAGGAAAACTCCTGGAGAGTGACGAGTGACAGGTGGTGTAGAGGGCTTAGAGCCTGGTGTTGAACTTGCCGTAGATCCAGCAGTATCCAGTGGATTAGAACCTAGAGTGTCTGAGATGGGTTGATTAAAAGAGCTACAGCTAGTGACCATATAGCTACATAGAGATATACTTACTATCTGTATAACGGTATTAATTTTCATATAAAAGGGGGCTTTAATAAGAGAGCGCTTTCTATTTAGCCAATGAACATTTCTTTTTCTAGTTCATCGTTAAGCTCGTAATCTTCAGGGCTGGCACCAGCATCACGAATGTTACGTAGTGTTCTTTTTGTTCCACGTCTGCTGTTGGGACCGTTTACCTTATCGACAATATTTTCTACAAGTGTAGGTGCTAGAGCACAGACTCCTATAGCGCCTAGAGCAAGTGCGATGGGGCGGCGTGTATCACGCTGCATGAGGTCACCAAGGAATATACCAGCTGCAGCTCCTATCATAGCAGGTGCTAATGAGGCACTTGTTTCTACCCAATTTTTATCTAACTTATCTTGTGACATGTCATTACATTAGCTGCTCTAGCTTCATCATAAAAGAGAAAATAATCAATATTTATGAAAGATTCTTCTTTTTAATAGTCACATTTTTTTCAATATTTCCTTTAATGAGCATTCAAAGCCCCAGTATAAACGCTGATCATTACGTTCTTATTTTAGCAGGGGGAAGCGGTACACGTTTTTGGCCATTATCTAGAAATGCAAAACCTAAGCAGCTGCTGAACCTTTTTGGTGAGAGTACATTACTGCTACAGACTATTCAGCGCCTAGAGGGCTTAGTGGCTAAGGAAAATATTTTGATTTTAACGAATCCTGTGCAGGAAGAGGAGGTACGCAGAGTGGCTTCAGTTTTACCTGCTGAAAATATATTTGCTGAGCCGGCTAAGCGAGATACTGCGCCAGCGGTAGCTCTGGGTATCGCCCTGATCGCAGCGCGTAACCCTAAGGCTACGATGATGGTTTTACCTTCTGACCAGCTGATTAGTGACACGGTAGCATATCACCAAGTGATGCGTGATGCGCTACAGGCGGCTACCGCTGAAAAAGCGATTGTTACGGTAGGTATAAAGCCTACATGGCCGTGTCCATCATTTGGTTATATAGAACGGGGCGAGTTAGCGGAGCTAGAAAATGTCAACGCGGATGAGCTTGTTAATAAGCCTTATGAGGTGACGTGCTTTAGAGAAAAGCCTAATGCTGAGCTGGCAGCTAGATTCATTAAGCAAGGGAACTTTGCGTGGAATGCTGGTATGTTTATCTGGTCGATAGAAACTGCGAGGTCTGAGCTGCAGGCTCATACACCTGAGTTAAATGGCTTCATCGAAAGTGTAGCAACAGCTTCTGATATAGAGGTGGCGATATCAGAAGGTTTTATGGATCTTACCCCGACATCCATTGACTATGCATTAATGGAAAATGCTTCTAGGGTTTTAAATATAGAAGCCACTTTTGACTGGGATGATGTAGGATCATGGATTTCGTTAGCTTCTTATTTGCAGACTCAGGGAGGAGGGAATAAAACGAATGTAGAAATTACGGAGCTAGATAGCCGTGATAATATTGTATTTAATGATCGTAAAGATTCTCGTATTGCTCTTCTGGGAGTGGATGACTTGATTGTTGTTCAGACAGAGGACGCCCTACTGATCGCCGATCGTCACCATGCAGATGATATTAAAAAGCTAGGGAAGCTTCTGCCAGAAGGTCTTCTTTAGTAGAATAATAACGATTATATCACGATGTTAGAAGTAGATCATCCAGTCATGGCCATTGACTACGGTGCAGCCCGTATAGGTGTAGCCGCCACTGACCCAGTAGGTATTATGGCGCACCCTGTAGAGACGATTCAGATGAGTGAGGGTGACCCTATAGAGAGAATTGTGCAGTTAGTAGCTGAGCGTCAGGTGAGGCAGCTGGTACTGGGGCTTCCTTTATTATTCGACGGTTCTGAAGGGGAATCCGCGATTAAAATCCGAAAATTTGGCGATGAAATAGTGAAGAGGTTACCAGATGTGCCTCTGCATTACTGTGATGAGACACTCACTACCGTAGCTGCAAGTGATAAATTATATGAGGCGGGGATCAAAGGTAAGAAAGGTGCCAAGAAACACAAAGCCTTGATTGATCAGGCTTCAGCAGTAGAGATTCTAAATAACTGGCTAGGTTATTAGTCAAGAGCTCTCCCATTATAAGAGAGTGAGGTTTGTTTACTCACCGTTAGCGAGTCGCTGAGCGAGGAATGGGTGTAGACCTGCCATAATGATTTTGTTTTGAGCCTTTACTAGATCATATGCGACACGGCGAAATGTTACCACCTTAGTCTCTAAGTCATAGATACAGTATGATGCTCTCCAGTCGCCATCGCGTGGCTGTCCTACAGCTCCTGGGTTAATGAAATATTTAACTCCATCATTAATCGGCACAGTTGTAGGAGGTAGAGAGCCAGTTTGCTCATGTTTATAGTATGTGATCGGCAGGTGGGTGTGACCGTAGAAGCATACAGGTGAAATTTGATATGAGAAGTTGGACATGGCATCATGCCGATTGGTGACATAGTTCCACGAAGTAGGCTGGTCTAGTGTGGAATGGACAATGGTGAAGTCCTGCACCTGACGAACCATTCTGAGACGAGAGAGCCATTTACGCTGGTCCACTGAAAGCTGCTGGCGAGTCCACTTGAGGGAGTCAGCAGCGAGGTCGTTCATCTGATCCAAAGGTGTATCATTTCCAGCGTCGAAGTCATGGTTTCCTTTCACTATAGGGCAGCCCATATCTCTAATGATATTAAGGCATGCTACAGGGTCGGCATTATAACCGACAACATCACCGAGGCAGACATAGTCAGTGCAGCCTTGATTTTTAGTATCTGCTAAGACAGCTTCTAAAGCTTCTAAATTAGCGTGAATATCACTGAAGATGGCAATTTTCATTCTGGAAAAGTTTGAGCTGGTAGTGTGCTAGTTATGCTCTGAGTAAAAGAATAAAATGAGACATTGGAATTATAAATTGAAGAGGGCTAGAGCGTAAGACTACTTTTTACTCCATTCATAGGATAGCCTTTATTTTGATTTTTCCAATAATCGTTTAACCATTTTCGTTTTAATTGATTACTTGGGAAGAGGTCGCTGTCATTTATCCTCTCATCGGCTGTAATTTGTAATTTATTTTGTAAGGCAAATAAACAGCATGAAAAATTAGGTCGGTGATGGGCTTTTGATTTATAATAAAGCTCCTTACCTAGTTTATATGCCTGCTGGGAATGTTCTGGCGAGCGTGTGAGTATGTAGAAATAAAAGCGCTCACGTGTAGGGCGTGCATAGTCGGGAATATGCTCTGACTTAAGAACGTTTTCGTAATGTTTGATTGCTCTCGGTATATCAGGCTCTCTGTATGGGTTACTCCATAGCTCAGCAAGGGCTAGGTGTAGTTTCCAGTCATCTGGATTTTGCCGCACGCCTTCTTCTAAAAAATCAGACCCCTTGTTAATGTAGAGTCTTCGCATGCTTCGCTGCCGAATAGGGCTAAGCTCTTCATTTTCAGTATAATAAGTTGATGCGTTAGTATGGAGGTGCCAAGCTCCTGTAGTCCAGTAGCTGGTGGTGTGAGGCTGTAGTGTTGTTATTAATTCGTAGTTTTTCTCTAGTTCTAACCAGTCTAGGTTTTCAAAGTGGTAATAAGCTCGTAGATTCCAGATAGAGGCAATCAGAGATCTCATCCCGCCAAGTATAGCGGCGGCACTAATTTGCCCGACCTCCAGGCGTGTTTCGCTGCTAAGCTTGGGCTGGAGTAGCCTTTGCTCCACCATCGTTTCGCTTAAGTTATCTTCGTAGTGAAGCTTCAGCGCCCCAAAGAGGAGGAGGCTAAGGATGATCACTAAGGTTTGTCTTAAGGCGTGCATGGATGACAGTGAGGTGCGTTAAAATTCTTTTTTACGGAATGTAAACCACGTCAGCACAGTGTAGATCCCTACATAAAATAAGGTAAGGAGACCAATGCGTGAGAAGATGGAGAAACTGACTTTTTCTCCTTTGATGGTGGCGTCTACGATATTGAATATTTGAAAATCAGGTAAGATGAGAGAGGCTGCCTGACTAATAAATAAAGCGGTGCTTGATGCGCTGGCATCTTGACTGTGGAGCCAATAGCTTCTCGCATCTGCCGTAAAGTGCCCCATAAAGTATACGATAACGGCTGTGATGATGGTGAATAGAGTTGAGCTCGAAACCGTTGAGATGAGGAGTGCAATAGTCGCGATGATGCAGCCCTTAAAAAAGATAGCCCCGATGCCAGCTTGTAGACCCCATGTTACCCCTTGCTGGCGTATGTCATCTAATCGAGCATCCATGTAACCCTGTGGCCAATTTTGAGCTTCCCCCTTGAGTGTTTCGGTAGCTACTAGCGACTCAGTTCTAGTATAGAGAATTAGGGATAGTAATGCATCCATGGCGATGAGCGATAGAGCTACCAAAATGATGACCCCTATTAACTTACCAATGAGATAATCAAGTCGGGGGACGGGCTTACTTAGAATGGTATAGAGTGTCCTATCCTCGATGTCCTTAGGGATGAGGAGGGCTGTTGATGTGATAGCGAACAGCATCGAAAAGAGGCTCATTCCTCCCATAGCAGCACTTTTGAGGGTAATAAGTTCTTGCTCAGCAGTATCAGCGGTGCTTCTACTCCATGGCATTTCAAAGAAGCTAAGCGCTAGCATAGCGATGGCAAAGATAACCAAAAAATAAAACACCTTCATACGCATCAGCTGAGTGAAAGTATGCCCAGCAATGATGGATATACGTGTTGGTGAAAAGAATGCGTTTTGGGTCATTTGGTTATGATATTTTAAATATCTTAAATGGAGAGCTCATACAAGTATAGGAGCCTTAATAGTGAGTTGGTTCAGCAAATCATTTCTTCGTTTCTTCGAGAAAAATCCGTTCTAGCGTAGTTTTCGGTTTGCCGATGCTTAGTAGCCGACTGGAAGGATGTTTTTCTGCTAAGGCCTTGATTTCTTCTAGTAGGTCATCAGTAGTATTTTCTAAAATGATCTCAGTCTGGTCTTCAATGGCAATGAGCTTTTCGAGATTCCCTTGTTTGACGATTTTTCCATTGAGGATGATGCCTACTTGGTCACAGACCTCCTGAACTTGTTCCAGTAGATGGGAGCAGAGGAATACGGTTACCCCTCGCTCTTTTAGATTAATAATAAGATCGCGAATCTGTTTAGAGCCAGCTGGGTCTACGCCTGCAGTTGGCTCGTCTAGGATGACAAGACGAGGTTTGTGAATGAGAGCTTGGGCGATACCTATTCTCTGTAGCATACCCTTTGAATAGCTACCTACTCTACGGTGCCTGGCCTCTTCTAGGTCGACCAGTTCGAGCATTTCATGGATGCGTTTTTTTAACTCACTTCCGCGTAGTCCACAGAGCCTAGCATAGAAGCGTAAGGTTTCTTCCCCGCTCAGATGTTTATAGAAATAAGGATTCTCTGGTAGAAAACCGATATCTTGACGCGAATCGGTCTTGAGGGAGTTTTTACCGAAGATGGAGCAGGTTCCAGATGTCGGTGAGAAAAGCCCTAGAAGAGCTTTCATAGTAGTGGACTTACCTGACCCGTTAGGCCCTATGAGACCATAAACCTCACCAGGCATGATGGTGAGTGAGACATTATCGACGGCACGTAGTTTCTTTTTTTTCAACCCCTTCAGTGAAGGTGGGGAAAAGTCTTTGACCAGCTGGTTGATTTCTACGGCAGGAGTCGTTTCCATAAGTTTACTTCTTACCCAGAGGTTAGTCTTTCTGTGGAATCAGGCAACGTCATTTTTACAGAGCTGCCAGACCTTCTGGCGCAGGGGCTTCTTGATAAACACAAAAAACGCACCAGTGTAGCACTGGTGCGTTTAAAAAAATTAATTAGCGAAGCTTCTGGTAGCTTAGGCGCTTAGTGCCTGCTTGCGAGCCTTCTTGATGAGGTCACGCACAGTATCACTTGGCTGAGCACCTTTAGAAATCCAGTCGTCAGCTTTGGCAACATCAAGAGTAAAGTTAACACCTTCCTCCATTGGGTTGTATGAGCCGATTTGCTCGATGTAACGGCCGTCACGGCGCTTGCGGCTATCCACAGCTACGATCTTGTAGAAAGGACGATCTTTAGTGCCTTGGCGGTTAAGTCTTAGAGTAAGCATAATAAAATGGTGTAAAAATATGATTGCTGGAGTGCAGCAAGGGCGGGAAGTTGTACGATTTATTAGTTATTGCCAAGTGAAAAATAGATTTTTTTAAGATTTCGTATGTTCTTTATAAAAAATAATGATATGAACTGCGACCCGCCCTGACCGGTGGAACACATAGTTATGTTTATAGATCACATAAGAATTTTTGCCCAAGCCGGCAATGGAGGCAATGGGGTAGTGCACTTTATTCGCGAGAAGTTTAGACCAAAAGGAGGTCCTGATGGCGGTGATGGAGGTAACGGCGGGAATGTTATCCTTCGCGTTGATCCGTCAGTGAATAATTTAAAAGCCTACTCATATGACCCGAAGCTGGTCTGTAAACATGGTGAGCACGGGGCAGGATCACGTAGGCATGGTAAAACGTCCAAGGACGTCATCGGTAGAGTTCCTCCTGGAACAGTAGTTTACCGAAGTAATGCAAGCACAGTAAGTGAGGCTGTAGAGCTAGAGCGCAGTGATGAGGGTATCGATCTCGAGCCAATTGTTGATCTTACCGAGTATGGCGAAGAGTTTGTTCTCTGTCAGGGGGGTAAAGGCGGCAAAGGAAATTGGCACTATAAAACATCGACCAACCAGGCTCCTGAGGAGCATACGCTCGGCACAGAAGCTGACTTCGGGGTGTATTATTTTGAACTCCGTCAGATAGCTGACGCTGGCATGGTAGGTTTTCCGAACGCTGGTAAGTCTACCTTAGTCAGTAAGCTATCTAAAGCTGCGCCTAAGATCGCAAATTATCCATTTACTACCTTAAACCCATTAGTCGGGGTCGTAGAATTTCCAGATTTTCGCCGCTGCACAGTTGCTGATATTCCAGGTCTTATAGAAGGGGCGCATGATAACCGCGGCTTAGGCCACGAGTTTCTCCGTCATATTACCCGCTGTCGTTTACTTCTTTTTGTCATCGATATGGCGGGAAGTGAAGGACGTGATCCTATTGAAGATCTACAGATTCTCCGGACAGAGATTAAGCTTTATGATGAGGATGTTTCTAAGTTTGAATGGCTAATTGTTGCTAATAAGATGGACTTAGATGGGGCTCAGGAAAATCTAGAGCTGTTCCAGCAGAGGTTCCCTAAAGTTACTATTATACCAATGTCTGCTGAGCAGGAGGAGGGTATAGATGGATTGAGAGAAGAGTTAGATAAGCGTGTCGGCTATCGCCGTGCGGGAGTTTAATTTTTATCAGAGCTTGAGTCTTAATGTCTAAAGAGTTATCTCTTTTTCACTGAGACAAAACGATCAGTATAAATTTATTACATATTATGGGCAGAGCATTTGAAGCACGTCGTGCAGGAAAAGAAAAACGCTGGGGAACTATGTCTAAACTGTTCCCTAAGCTTGGGCGAGTCATCACCATGGCGGCTAAAGCCGGCGGGTCTGATCCTGCTTCTAACACAGCGCTAAAGACAGCTATTGCTAACGCCAAAGGGCAGAACATGCCAAAGGATGTTATCGATAAGGCAATCAAACGTGCGACTGCTTCAGAAGCAGAAAACTTCACAGAGGTCAGCTACGAGGGGAAGGGTCCACATGGGGTGCTTCTCTGGGTAGAATGTGCGACGGATAATAACACCCGCACAGTTGCGAATGTAAAAATGATCTTTAATAAGAACGGAGGTCAAGTGGTCAACAATGGCTCACTCGACTTTATGTTCACTCGTAAATCGGTTATCGAGATCGAAAAAACAGAAGGTATTGATCTTGATGAAATTGAGTTGAATCTCATTGACCACGGTCTTGAGGAAATGGACTCTGAGGGTGAAACAGTGATTATTTATGGTGACTTTGCCAGTTTTGGGGCGCTAGTAGCGGCTTGTGAGGAAATGAAGCTATCAGTGAAGAAGTCATCACTTCAGCGCATTGCAAATAATCCAGCGGAATTCACAGAAGCTCAGATCGAAGAGATTGAGGGGCTTATTGATAAGCTAGAAGACGACGATGATGTGCAGGAAGTGTTTACCAATATTGCCTAACATCAGTTTCTCTATATTATATTTTCAAAGGCTTTACCTTATAATGGTAAAGCCTTTTGTGTTTTCTAGCATCGGCACTTCTTCCAGGTGAAGGGATTTGATGTTGTGTGACTGTGTGCTTTCTTCGTGAATCTCTTTGAGGAATTCATCCACCTCTTCTTCTTCACCCATGAGGCATAGCTCTACCGTTCCTGTAGGTAAATTTTTAACCCAGCCTACAATATCAAAACCTTTTGATGTTTCTTTCGCAGTGTAGCGAAAGCCAACGCCTTGAACTTTACCTTCGAAAATAGCTTTCTTTGAAATCATAAAACAGAGATAGCTTACTACTTTCTCAAAAGCTAGGATGACTTTTGGTCTTGTTTTTGCGTGTTAGGAGTATGTTAGTCAGGGTTGATTTGGTTTTTTTACGATTTGGCTACTAACACTTTTGATCTGCGAGGCTTATAAAATAAAGGTTTGTCAGAATGGGTTGATTTTTTTTGAAAAACACTACCGAAAGTTCTTGAGTAAAATGAGAATTCGAGTAGGTTCCGCCGCGCCGCTCTACGGAGGGCACGCAAGAGACACTGAGTCGGACGGAGAGCAAGCTACTAAAGTAGTGAGAGTCACCTGAAAGTTTTTTATCTCTGCGTATAAGAAGTGATCTTTTACAAGTGTGATCCTGACTGCATGGCAGTCTAAAGCGTTTGATGAATTAAATCATCATGAACGGTTATTGTTTTACCATATACTATTTTAAGCAATGATACGAAGTTTGGGCTGGACGGGTGTAGATTAGGACGGAAGAGGAAAGATTGAATTGTGCGCTGTGACATTGAGTAATAACTTGATGCACAGAACAAGTAGAAGAAATGGTTTAGATTTATCTAGATGGATTCTACTACTGTCAATTTGGTAAACGTAATTTACGCCTGTTGTTTTTTAATAAGATAACAGGAATGTAGTAATACAAAGCCTATAACTGTTTTAAAGGAACCGCTATTTATAGTGGTCATTTATACGGAGAGTTTGATTCTGGCTCAGAATGAACGCTGGCGGCGTGGATAAGACATGCAAGTCGAACGAGAAACATGATTAGTTTACTAAGATTGTTTTTAGTGGCGGACGGGTTAGTAACACGTGAGCAACATGCCTCAAAGTGGGGGATAGCCTTCCGAAAGGGAGATTAATACCGCATGTGGTCTTCGGATCAAAGATGCCTTTGGGTGTCGCTTTGAGATTGGCTCGCGGCCTATCAGCTAGTTGGTGAGGTAAAGGCTCACCAAGGCAACGACGGGTAGCTGGTCTGAGAGGATGATCAGCAACACTGGAACTGAGACACGGTCCAGACACCTACGGGTGGCAGCAGTCGAGAATCA
>CAYNLE010000019.1:0-10624 GCA_964397975.1 uncultured Verrucomicrobiales bacterium
ACATCAGCAAGTAACTGATAATACTTCACAGTGTTAAGCTTCATTTCTGCACTGGAGTTAATATAGCGCATATAGCTCAGAACGATAAGAGAATACATATCATCACCTTTAACGGTAATCTTATCAGCAAAAATTTCCTCAATGCTAATATTCACATCTCCTTTTTTAACAGCTTTTGCTATGACCTTAGTCCACCTTTTCCTTTTACCAAACTGACCTGTTGTTCTCTCACCTTCAGCATGGAACCCCACATCAAACAAACCCGTAAGGTAATCTTGGGCATGGAAACCTACTCCAAAGCAAAGATTTCGTCCCCTGCCACCATTCCAGTGAAAGACACCACTATTATAACTAACAATAGCTAAGTAACGAGAATATGAGTCTATAAAATACAATTCCCCTTCAGGTTCAGTATAAGGTGTGACGCCAGTATATACAAGAAACGCGCTCGACTTCACAGGGCGATCTAATTCGTTAAACAAAGGGTTAGCAGTTCCGAATAGCGCAACGGGTTCCTTTTCAGGACTGTCATCATACTTAAACTCTGACAATGAACGGTCTCGTGTCTCTGCCCAAGACCTATACGCCTGATAGTATTCAGGAGATTCTGTCACCACGATAAGGTTTTTTCTTTTCTTTTGACCCTGCCTAATAGACGGCATCACGGCATCAAGGTGCAACCAAACTTTTTCCACTTGCTCCATCATAGAGTCCACAGACACGCCTCTTTCATACCATATTTCAAAATTAGGCGACTGTAGGACACGTAATTTATACTTACCCTTCTTTCCAAATTCAATAGAAGGCAGCTTAGAAACATTCCCCTTAGAAAGCTCCATTTCTAAATCTTCATCTGGAATAAAGCCGCCTAATAACTCTTCTTTAGGCACCTTAGCATGATCCATGAGGTAAACTCGATCGGTATAACTAAGAGTGGAAACATCAATAATATGATCTTTTTGCTCTGCGTCTTTACACAGAATTTTACCTTGTTTAAATTCTTCGAATTTTAGGTTTTTAGATACGCCATCAAACGTAGTCCATCGGCGTTGTTTGAATTCAGCAAAAGCTGATGTAACAAGTGTTAATAAACATAATGCAGTATATGTGAAAAATGGTAAAAATTTCATATCAATATACGCTTATTGTTCCCAAAAAAAATACGGCTGTCCATTTAAAGTTCAACATTTATGGACTCATATCAGTAATAGCTCCTCTAGGGTCACTTTTATTGACCCTCCTTTATATCAAAGAAGGTTTTTCTTCAGTGCGGTTCGTTAGAACCAACCTAAAGTCTCCACCCCTAATTAAGGTTATCACCTAAGATGAACTCTTTAAAGTCCTCCTCCATAGCACTTACCGTATCATGACCGTAGCATTTAACGATATCTTCCATACTTGGAAATTCGACAAATCTTTCCTCACCCTTACGGACATCAGCAAGTAACTGATAATACTTCACAGTGTTAAGCTTCATTTCTGCACTGGAGTTAATATAGCGCATATAACTTAGAACGATAAGAGAATACATATCATCACCTTTAGCGGTAATCTTATCAGCAAAAATTTCCTCAATGCTAATATTCACCTTTTTCTTTTTAAGCGCTTTCGCTAAGATCTTGGTCCATCTTTTTCTTTTACCAAAATCACCCGTTGTTCTCTCACCTTCGGCATGGAACCCTATATTAAACATACCATCAAGGTAATCTTGAGCATGGAACCCTACTCCAAAACAAAAATTCCGACCCCTACCACCATTCCAGTCAAGAACGCGACTACGATAACTAGTAAGAACTAAGTAGCGGGTATATAAGTTAATAAAGCCCAATTCATTCTCAGACCCCGTATAATCCGTAGATTCAACATGTACATGAAGCCCCCTCCTCTTCACTGGGCGGACTAATTCTTTAAACAAAGGGTTATTAGCTCCCTTGATTGCATTAAATCTCTTACTAGCATCCTCATCATACTTAAATTCTGATAATGAACGGTCTCCAGTCTCTGCCCAAAACCTATACGCCTGCTGATATTCAGGAGACTCAGTCACCACGATAAGGTTTCTTCTTTTTCCCTGATCCAGTCTAAAAGCCGGCATCATAGTATCAAGGTGCAACCAAACCTTTTCTACTCGCTCCATCATAGAGTCCACAGACACTCCTTTTTCATACCATATTTCAAAATTAGGCGACTGTAAGACTCGTAATTTATACTTACCCTTCTTTCCAAATTCAATAGAAGGTAGCTTAGAAACATTTTCCTTAGACAACTTCAGTTCTAAATCTTCGTCTGGAATAAAGCCACCCAATAAATCTTCTTTAGGCACCTTAGCATGATCTATGAGATAAACTCGATCAATATAACTAAGAGTAGACACATCAATAATGTGCTCTTTTCCCTCTGCATCTTTACACCGAATTTTGCCTTGCTTAAACTCTTCGAATTTTAGGTTTTTAGATACACCATCAAACGTAGTCCATCGGCGTTGTTTGAGCTCAGCAAAAGCTGATGTAACAAGTGTTAATAAACATAATGCAGTATATGTGAAAAATGGTAAAAATTTCATATTGGTATACGCTTACTGTTCCCAAGAAAATTGTAACTGTCCAATTAAAATTGAACAGTTATGGACTCATATCAGTAATAATTGCGAATTAAAATTAATACGTAATTATTACTACCTCTGAATTCCCTATTTCTTTATAACTCTTCTTCTGAGGCTTCTCTTGCGACTGCTGAAGTAATCCAATGATTCAGAAAAAAACTTTTTTCTTTCGTGTCTAAAAAGTCTCCTGAATTATTAATAAGCGGCCGTATAGAAGTACTCATCTGCAGGGTCACTAGGGTGAAAATACACACCCATACTCTGATATGAAAACTCTTTCTACTTCCTAACGACTTGCTGGCACGAATCACAATACGAAGCCCCATAAACAGTGAAATCAACCATATCACCGTTCCTATCATTCCAAAAAATGTCACTGAGTTACTGGACGTAGAAAATAGCCAGAGAATAGGAGCGAAACCGACTAAGAGTAGTGCCGTCGTTGCTATAAAGGTGGTCATAATAGCTGCTATATCACCAATTCGTGCATCCATCCCACCCAAGCAACCGAAAATATATAAACTGGGAAAACAAATAAGGACACTAAAGGTAATCCCTCCTATCAGCTTCACAGGCGTAGCCCATAACTGCTGCCCTCCATCAAACATCCCTAACACCAAACCAAACACCCCTAAGCATACAAATGAAATAATAAGCAATGGACAAATGATAGGCTGGTCTGAGGAGGCGAATTTCATTTCATAAATCAAACTCAACGGCTTCTTAAGTAACTGGCTTAGCAAATTAGAGAAACCAGCCCCCTCCATTGGCATATATTCAGCTTCAACATTAGAACTTCTGTTAGAAGGTTGTGGAGGTAGCGCCGCTGGTTCCGCTTCAGCATTCTGAGCGGTTACCTTTTTAGCTATTTCATTTTCGGGACTTAGATTTTCAGTGGTCATAGTATTTTAGTTAGTGATTAATTGGTTAATAGATATCCAGATAGCTTCGTAAAAACTGCCAGAGAATGGATCACCTCTTAAAAACTGTATCTCCACACCTGGCGTTCCAAAAAATGGTCGGAGAACCCATGAAACCTGAGCTCCAACAAATAAGTTCCCTATCAACCATGCAAAAAATGTCTGCGTTCCTTGGATCTTAGTCGCCGTGAACCTACGTAAACTATCCAATAAAATAAGGTGCGAACTTATACCCGCATAGGCCACTACTGTAACATGTGCCAAAATAGATATACTATGCCAGCTATGACCACTGGCACTGGAGGGTTCTGGCGCCTGAGTAGCGACAAATATCATCACTGGGCTTAAAACTAACAGCATAACAGACATCAAAGTAAATCCTACGAGTAAGAACTGAACACTCTGTAAAAAATTCAAACCACTACCAAGAATCAGACCCAACATACCGTTGAGCAGCCCGTTCAGAATGAGGGTTAAAAAAATAACATTAGGTAATTTAATAGCTACATAGGCTGCCATTTCCCAGCCTTGCCATATGCCCATTGAAAAACCATACGCACCACACCCCAGAAGAATAACAGGGACGGTAAACGCTAAAAATTCAGCCCACCCTTTTTCAGACCAACTTTCTATTAAAGCTAAAGCTCTATCGCCACCTGCACAAAGAGTGTGAATGTGTTCCAGCGTGTTTTTTGGGTTTATCATCATATCCTGTAATGGACTCTCTCGAGCTACAGATAACATGACAGCCGTCTATGAAGATTTGATGAAGGTAGTGTGCTACTTTTGTGAAAAATAAAAATTTGCAGAATGAACTTATACAGACACGGTAAGAAAATGTTCAGAACTATCACACTCCTATTCTGCATCCTCACAGGGATTATATCTGTGAAAGCTTCTGAAATCTGCCAAGCCTGCGACCAAAATACTGACTCAATAAACAAATTATCTACAATACCTACAAATCGTGACTACGATCTCTATCTCCTCATTGGCCAATCAAACATGGCAGGCAGAGCGCCCATACCTGAGGGCGCTGACCAAAATATAGCTAACTGCTTTTTACTAAATAACGACGGTAAATGGGAAACTGCTAAAAATCCCCTAAACCGCTATTCGAGTGTGAGAAAAAATCTAAAACTTCAAAAGCTAGGCCTTGGATACTCTTTTGCTAAACAAATGATTAAAGAAGAGCCTGACACCCAACTAGGCTTAGTCGTCAATGCTCTTGGCGGAACCAAAATCGACGCCTGGCAAAAAGGTTCAAAGTTATACAATGAAGCAGTTAAAAAAATAAAAATTGCTAAAAACAGTGGTAAACTACGTGGTATCTTATGGCACCAAGGCGAATCAAATAAGGACGATGTAGAGTATGCTGGTAAACTGGAGCAGTTGATCAAGGATCTACGAAACGAATTTGGCCAACAGAAATTACCTATTGTCATAGGAAAGGTTAAGGATGGTCCAATCGTGAATGAGCAATTGGAAAATGTATCAAAAAAAATAGACCGCGTTATCTGTATCTCATCAGAAGGGCTAGATACATTTGATGGGCTGCATTTCGATGCAAATTCACAAATTAAACTCGGCGAACGATATGCCAAGGCAATGATCCAGCTTTTAAATAAATAATAAGCATCTTTGCAGTATCAACATCACCAATTTATCGAGAGAGCTCTTCTATTGCCTTATTATGATCCTAGGCTAGTCTATCTCTGTGCAGGATGATGAAAATTGGGACAGTAGCTATACAGGTTACTCAACATATAAATTAGCTAAAAGCGAAGGTTCAGGAAAATGGATCATCGCGGCACTTATTTTTGCCATCATCATCCATGCTGCCATAATATGGGGCTTTAGTAAAATAGACGTTATATTGCCTCAGGCTAAAGATAGCGAAACACTGCAAACACGGGTTATCACTGTGCTTGAAGTAGATAAAAGTGACACACGTCCAGAGATAGAAAAGCTCAAACCTATCACCGAACTAGAGCCGATCGAAACATTGGCCCCAGTGGATGAGCTCGACATTCTTGAAAACATGGCTGATATCGATATCGATGTTTTACCTGATCTTGATACCTATCAGGTGCCACTCATCGAGCCTGTATCAGCTGGAAGTCTAGAAGGAGAATCTATGGAGCCCATGAAGTCTCCCACCTTCAATCCTGACCTTCCAGAGATGGGGGTTACCGAAGATTTTTTTCCTAGAGCCAATGATACTCAGCTCCTTGTCGACCCAGGTGCCCGTATGGCAGAAGAGTTCGATCCAGACGAATATACGGATCAACTACGAAAAGGCTCTGAAGGGGAGGCCGATGACTCCATTCTCGCAGAATTCGCCTCTCTAGATGCCATGTCTCGCATGGACGGCAATACCCTACAAACCAGTAAAGCGCTCATCGGCAGTGATCTTTTATTTGATTTTAACAGCTCTACTCTCAGACAGAGCGCCAGGTTAAGCTTAATGAAAGTGGCCTTACTCATCGACAAGCATCCCAAGCTAATATGCTGGATCGAAGGCCATACCGACCTTATAGGCAGCGAATCTTTTAATCAAAACCTATCTGAAAAACGAGCTCTAGCAGTCAAGCAGTGGCTCGTAGAAACTCTCGATCTTGACGAGCAGAGAGTCGCTGTTCTGGGACATGGTAAAAACCAACCTCTAGTAACCGAGGGCAATGAGGAGGAACAAGCTGCAAACAGACGCGTCGTCATTAAAATGCGAAAAAACCGACCCACTAAGGAGGTAACTACGCCAAAACCAAGGACAGGACCAACTGTTCAACCGGAGCCAATCGCTCAACCAGAACCAGCTACACAGCAAGAAGAGGCCAGTCTACCGGGAATAACACAGATCGAAAGCTCAGAACCTCAGCCTCTTACTAACAAGTCAGAAGAAATAGTGGAAGAACCAAAGCCTGCTGTCATAATCGAAGAAACCTCACCAGAACCCGTGTTGGTCAAACCTAAGGTTCCACCACCAGCTATAGTAATTGATGAAGAGGATGACATTCCTCATGTAGCGGAAGAAATAATAGAACAAGCTCCTCCACGTGCCATTATCGAGCTAGAAGAAGAAACTGACCCTGAGCCGACTCAGCCAGCTAAGGCTATACCTGTTGAAGAATAAGTGCTTATCATTTTTCTTAATAACAACCTAACCCACACACCTCATTTCACCTTTTGAAAGTTTTACCTCCTCCTGCAAATGATGCGGCCTTTAAACAGCTCTTATCTTTTGACTTCGACGGAACACTTTTAGATCCAGAAGATGAAACGACGATCCACCCTCAGTTTTTTGATTTAATAAAAGAACTACGGCAGTCCCACCATGCCATGTGGGGGCTAAACACAGGACGCTCACTCTTCCACACGCTTCAGGGTATGGAAGAATCAAAATTCAGCTACCGCCCTGATTACATCATCGCTAGAGAACGCGAAATTTATTTCCCTAACCAGTTTGGTAGATGGGTAGATCACCCAACATGGAATAAGGCCTGCGAAAAAGACCACAAAACACTCTTCAGGAAAAACAAACGACTACTCAATAAAGTCTCCAAATGGATTAAAACTGAAACCTCTGCCGCATGGGGATCCCAAGCTGACGAACCAGCAGGAGTCGTCGCTACTACAGAAACCGAAATGCAACGCATCATCGACTTCATCGATAGTATTATACCAGCCAAGTCTCAGCTGGCCTATCAGCGTAACAGTATTTACATGAGGTTCAGCCACAGCCTATACCATAAAGGTTCAGCTCTGGCAGAAGTGGGTCGGTCATTTAAAATTGATAAATCCAACATCTTCACCATCGGCGACGGCCATAACGACCTCGACATGCTAGACACCTCTATCGCAGAAATGATAGCCTGCCCTGCGAATGCTCATAATGAAGTCAAAAACCATGTCTCCAGCCAAGGTGGATATGTAGCTAAGGAAAAAGCCAGCCAAGGAGTAACTGAAGCCCTAAAAAACTTTATACTCTAAACCCATA
Organism: uncultured Verrucomicrobiales bacterium; assembly: GCA_964397975.1. Taxonomy (GTDB): domain Bacteria; phylum Verrucomicrobiota; class Verrucomicrobiia; order Verrucomicrobiales; family Akkermansiaceae; genus Oceaniferula. The sequence goes on from CAYNLE010000019.1 coordinate 7,520, forward strand.
ATAAAAGTCAGCCGCTCACATCTTACACTTAAACTTGACTTAATGACCTAATGCTAGATCTTGGAGTTGTTTTATTACGTATATATTAAACATTATGCACAGATATTTTTTCCACCTTGTGATTACACTTCTTACTTTTCAGCTTACTGGCATCAGTCAAGCATCTGAACCTGTAAAAGTAAGCACACTTCCCCTTACTCCAGCTCCTAGCATTTCAGCTCCTCGAGCTATTGTAATGGACTATAAGAGCGGGCGAGTCCTCTTTGAGAAAAATGCACGGACACGCTGCGCAGTAGCTAGCACACAGAAGTTGATGACTGCACTCTGCGTTCTAGACCATGGTAACATTTTTGAAAAATTCACTATTAAGAAAAGTGACACCTGGGTCGTCCCTACCAAACTTTACATCAAACCAGGCGAAACCTACACACGCCGGCACCTTCTAGGCGCTCTACTAGTAAGAAGCGGTAATGATGTAGCTAGAGCACTTGCACGTAGTGTCGCTGGTAGCGAAACAAGCTTCTCAACTGTCATGAATAAAAAGGCACGCAAGCTTGGCATGCAAAACTCAAATTTCGTTAACCCTCATGGTCTCACAGCCCCTGAACAATATTCAACAGCATATGATATGGCTCTCTGTGGACGCGCAGCATTCAGTAGTGAAATACTCCGTAGAATCATGAAGACAAAGGCATACACCTTTAACTACTCGGATGGGCGTAAAAAATTACTCACCAATACAAACCGTGTGCTTAAATCCGTGCCATACTGTAACGGTATGAAAACAGGCACTACAAGAGCCTCTGGAAGGTGCCTCGTATCTAGCGGCACGCTCAATGGCCGCACCGCTATCGTCGTTGTATTAGGTGCTACATCCGCTACAATCTGGAAAGACTCAGAAAAACTGCTCCGCTGGTCACTCGAAAGACCTGCTGCTAATTAATCATTAGTAAAAAAATGCGTCTACCTGAGGAAGAGTTAGCAGAGCTGGATACCACTTCGCTAAGGCGCAAACTTCCAGAAGAGAACACAAAACTCACCAATTTCTCCTCTAACGATTACCTCGGGCTATCTCAGCATCCAAGAATCGTTCAAGCCTATCAAACCGCCATTCACAAATATGGCGCAGGCTCTACAGCCTCTCGTCTGATTTGTGGAAATAGAGCCCCTCATTCTGAACTAGAGAGCTTCATAGCAACTGCTAAAAAAACAGAAGCTTCCCTATCATTCTCTAATGGCTACGCCACTTCCATCGGCACCCTCACCGCTATACTAAAAAAGGGTGATACCGTTATTTTAGATAAATTATGCCACGCTAGCCTGATCGATGGTGCCCGTATGAGTGGCGCTACCATCCGCGTCTTTCCACATAACGATCTTTCTAAATTAGAAAAATTACTCGCAAAAGTATCTGCGGAGATCAGCTCAAACTCGCGGACTCTCGTTGTCACAGAATCTGTTTTTAGTATGGATGGTGATACAGCTAAGCTAAAAGAAATCGTAGCACTGGTAAAAAACTACCAAAGCCTACTAATGGTAGATGAAGCGCATGGGCTAGGTGTCTTAGGTCAAACAGGCTTAGGTTTAGCAGAAGAGCTCGGGCTACAGAACCAAATCGATTTTCAAATGGGAACATTGGGAAAAGCCGCCGGTGTAGCAGGTGGCTACATCGCTGCATCTCAAGCTTGGATTGACCTACTCGTTAATAAATCTAGATCTCTAATCTACTCGACAGCACCACCACCAGGACAAGCTGCAGCCGCGCACGAAGCTCTAAAAATCATTACCAGTGACGAAGGTGCGAAACTACGAACAAAACTCTGGCACAACATTCATCTATTCGCTGAAGCCGCTATGCTCAGCGCCCCCCCCACTTCATCCATTATTCCATGGGTAGTAGGAAGCTCAGATGAGGCTCTCGCCCTAGCTGCTAAGCTTCGCAGCCACGGCTACCTCATTCCCGCTATTCGCTTTCCCACCGTCCCTAAAAGTAGTGCCAGACTTCGTATTACACTTAGCGCGACCCATTCTGAAAAGGATATTTTAGCGCTCGCTGGCACATTGAATACCCAGTAAGTCACGCTTAGCGCTTGCAAGCCCCTGTTTTCCGCGTTAACGGTGCGTCATGAACTGTCATGGACCTAAGATGAATATGGACCCTACGCTACATACGGAGCGTAAGCCTGACTGGATTAAAGTGCGCCTGCCTAATGATCCTAAATTTTGGTCCACCAAGTCCATGATTACAGACTTGAACCTCGTTACGGTCTGTGAAGAAGCTCAATGCCCAAACCGCTGGGAATGCTGGAGTCAAGGCACAGCCACCTTCATGATCGCTGGTGAGAAGTGCACCCGAGCATGTGGATTCTGCGCTGTGAAAACGGCCCGCCCAGACGCACTAGAAGCTGATGAACCTACTCGTGTAGCAGAAGCATGTAAAAGGCTTCAGCTAAACCACGTCGTTATTACAGCCGTAGCTCGTGACGATCTCAGAGACGGAGGAGCTGAACACTTTAAGAAAGTGATCGAAGCCGTCCGTGCCACTAACCCAGGCATCATCATCGAGGTCTTAACACCTGATTTTAATGATAAGGACTTCGCTCTCGAACTCTGCATGAGCGGCATGCCACATATTTTCAACCATAACCTAGAAACTGTAGAACGTCTTACACCACTGGTTCGTAGTAGAGCCAAGTATCAACGCTCTCTAACCGTTCTTAAAAAAGCGAAAGCCATCTCAGGAGATAAAGTCGTTACCAAAAGCGGTATCATGCTTGGTCTAGGCGAGCGCGAAGAAGAAATTCTTCAAGCGATGGATGACCTCCTAGCACACGACGTCACCGTACTCACCCTTGGGCAATATCTACGCCCAACTCCAAGGCATCTACCTGTCGTAGACTACATCAAACCTGAAAAGTTCGATGAGTATAAAAAAATCGCTATCAAAAAAGGCTTCCGCCACGTAGCAAGTGGACCACTCGTTCGTAGTTCATATCACGCTGCAGACTTCCGCCCCGAGCTAGACATTATCGAGGCGATAGAAAAAACAGCCGCTGCTCAACTGTAGCACTTTTCCCAAGTGAGATTCAGCTCGCTCTACACCGC
>CAYNLE010000019.1:10724-32890 GCA_964397975.1 uncultured Verrucomicrobiales bacterium
ACTTAAGTAACCATCCCACTAGACGGCGAGCAGCTCAAAAGCTACCTATTATCACTAGGTAAAGTGATCGTGAAGCAGGTCTTCGTTCCGGGGATGGAACTAGCCTTGATCTCTCCACCATGAGCCTCCACTGCCCTCTTAACAATAGATAGGCCCAAGCCCGTGCCCTTGATTTTACTTTGGCTATGGTCTTTCTCGACTCGGTAGAAGCGCTTAAAAATATATGCCAAATCAGCCGAAGGGATACCTACCCCGTCATCACAGATGGAAATACTGACGGTTTCCCCCTCACACTTACTAACAGACAACCTAGCTTTGATCATTACTTTAAGACCAGCTGTTCTGTTTTGTTTCAAGGCATTTTCCACGAGGTTAAAAATAATCTGAGTCCAGTAAAAGCGGTCGCCAGAGATCATCATGGCATCAGGCTCAATATCGACCTCTAGCTTCGCCTCCTGTTTCTCGATCACCGAATCAAGCCTCTCTAACACATCATTCACACAATATTTCAGAGAGAAGTCATCTTTGGAAAGGGCTATTTCTGCCCCCGATTCTATTTTAGAAATCATCAGCATATCCTCCACTAAACAAGCAATACGCTCACCGTGCTTTCTCATGACCTGTAAGAATTTTCGTGAGGTCTTAGCATCTTCTAAAACATCGTCATCAATCAGGTTTTCCAAATAACCGTTGATGATCGCCATTGGTGTGCGGAGCTCATGAGAAGCATTAGCGACAAAATCACGCCTAACTTGCTCTGCTTGATGTTCCACCGTAACATCACGAATCACCACACGTGTTAAGTTTTTTCTATTTTCATTAGACGGCATTGGTGCGGCATCAATAATCCATGCATTCACTCCTCCATCATTAACTCTTCCTAATGGTGTATGTGAGGAATGCAGAATTACAGATTCCTGCATAGGCTTACCTGTCTGGATACATTTCATTACTTCGACGGAGAGCCTATCATCCAGAAAAGCCTCCATAAGACTACGGCCAATGAGCTTGCGACCCTTCACCAGAGTTCGAGCACTAGCATTAGCAAAGACAATGTGGCTCGTCTCATTTACAAGTAAAAAAGCATCTCCCAGAGCATCGAGTAATTGGTCACGCTCAGCTAGCGCCATCTCCTGGAGTTCTTGCCCTCGCTTCTTCTGAATATCCAGGCCCTCTTGATATTTCTTATTTTGCCATATCATCATGCCTATAAGCACGAGTAATACGAATACCAGTAAGCTAATGATGATAGACTCCACGTTAATCTTTTAATTTTTAATCTTCTAACACCCCATCTTCAGGTGCATTCACCCTGTAGCCAACACCACGCACCGTCTCTAGCAATAAACTCCGTTCACCCAACTTCTTACGTAAACGTTTCATATGAGTATCCAGCGTCCGGCTGTGTACGTCTCCGCTATATTCCATCACCTCCATCAGTAAGTCGTGACGATCTTGCACCACATTACGGCGCTCACAGAGATAAAGCATCAGTTTAAACTCGGTAGCTGTAAGGTCAGTATCTTCTCCATCTACATAGAACTTAAGTGAGTTCTTAATAAAACGAAACGGCCCACACTGAAGCTCTGCTCCACTCGTGACCGACACAGAGCGTTTGAGCACATTTTTTATCCGCAGTACTAATTCTTTAGGACTGAAAGGCTTAATCATGTAGTCATCCGCCCCTATTTCTAAACCGGCTATACGGTCTTCAGTTTGACCTCTAGCGGTCAACATAATCACAGGGATTCTACGCGTTGCTGATTCTTTTTGCAGCTCTTTAAATAACGAAACCCCATCCATACCAGGCATCATAAGATCAAGAACAATGAGATCTGGTAATAAAGTGCGCGCAGAGGCAAGACCGTGTAACCCATCTGGTGACAGCTCTACATTAAAATCATTCCTACGAAGATTAAATGCGACAAGATCAGCAATATCCCCCTCATCCTCTATGACTAGTATTGTTTGCATATGTAGCTTCTAAAAACTGATAACTTATACCCTGCGTAGCCTATAACTATAGCATGCAGGAGTGTGACGAATTCGACATAATAATGATAGCTCTAAATATAGCATATCTCAAATGTGTCTGTTTTGTAACGAAGTACATTTTGTGAAAATAAGGAATCAATGAGATTAAATAAACCGTCGCAGGAAAAAATTCCACGCACTCAATTATAAGCAACCTATTGAATAAAACACGACTATGAAACTAAGCCAAACAGTCACCGCCGTTTTTACCAGCATCGCACTGAGCGCAGCTGCATACGCAGACTCTAAAATCGACATTAAAGGCTCTGACACCCTCGGTGCCAAACTCGTGCCTCAGCTCAAGAACGCATACGTCAAGATTAACCCATCTGTAAAAATTGACATCCTAGCACAGGGGTCATCTCATGCATTCTCAAATTTAGATGCTGGCACGGCAGACATCGGAATGTCCAGCCGTAAGGTGAAGCAGAAGGAGCTCGATAAATTTGAAGCTAAAGGTAAAGCTCTTACCGAGCATGTAGCCGCCTGGGACATGATCGCTGTCATTGTGAATGATAAAAACCCAGTTCGTAAACTCTCCCTCAAGCAGATTGAAGGTATCTTCACAGGAAGTATATCTAACTGGTCAGAAGTCGGTGGACCAGACGCGCCGATCTCAGTGTATACTCGGAATACATCTTCCGGCACTTACAAAAGCTTCTCAAAACTTGCTATGTCAAAAAAAGACTACGGCACCAATTGTCAGAAGCTTGAAGGTAACCAACCAATCGTTACGGAGGTAACAAAAAACATCAACGGTATCGGCTACGTAGGCTTCGCTTACGCTAAAGGAGAAAACTACAAAACAGTCAAAGTAGAAGGCGTCTCAGCCAAGGTCTCCAAGATCGCAGAATATCCGCTAGCCCGCAAACTCTTCTACTACACCGTAGGTCAGCCTGAAGGCGAATCAGCCAAGTTCCTTAAATGGGCAACTTCTTCTGATGCAGCCAATAAAATCGTCGCAGAAATCGGCTTCATCCCCACCCCTATCGCAAAAGAAGCGATGGGGTCAGAGACGAAGTAATTCACACTCATAAAATTCACAGAAAGCCTCAGACAATTCCAATGGTCTGAGGCTTTTTGCTTCCCCCCCTCTCTCTCTGTGACTAAACTGACACATAAGCAGCCTTCGCTTTTACCTATCTGACATGCAGCCTCCCGCCGTGCCTGACTCCGACTCAAAAAGTAAACTTTCGTCCTCCTTTACAAGAAAAAGGGGCTGGCGTGTAATGGGGTTAAACATCACCACGGACGGGATCGTAAAAGGGTTCTTTGGAGGTAATGCCTACCTTGCCATTCTCGCATTACTTTTCATCTGTGTATTTCTTTTAAAATCGGGCCTCGGCTTCGTGCCGGGCTACCGCGTTGAGCTTAGCGAAGCTCGCTCATCTGGTATAGAACTTACCAATAAAGTTCGCTATGAACTAGCTGGTTACACCGCACTGCTCGCACGTACTAATCAAGCATTCATTGCCGAAAAGCGCCACCGTTTTGGGGATCAAGAATCAGCTATCTATCTCTACGAAGAGTTCGAGGCATTAATCGACGATGAGTTCGAGGACGCCATTGAAGAATACGTTGATCTTGATGATGGCCCTGAAAAAATAACCGCTGGCAAGAAACTACAGGCAGATATCGCTAATGCCTGCTCCGAACTTCCAGAAAACGAACTACTGCTAGCAATCACTCGTCGCCTACCGGAGGTCACTCATATTTCACCTGAGACCAGACAACAAGCCATCGCCCTAGCGCAAGAATACGCGCTTAATGATGCTGAAACACCAGATGCTGTTAACGAGGTAAGCACCCGCATTAACAAAGAGATGGTCACGTTTCACACCGCCATCAAAAAGATAAAAGCCGCAGGAACACCTCTCACCGACCTGGAATCCACGCTTACTAAACATACTGGAGAAACTGACCGCATACTTAAACTTAATCGGCAAACTGCTGAGAGTATCAAGTCGTTAGAAAGAGGTCTAAAAAAAGCAAAAAAACGCAGTGATACTACCGAGACTATTACCGCCATTGAGCAGCGCCTTACAAAAGCGAACAATAGTTTTATAGAAATCGATACTGAAAATCGTATTCAGAAAGTTTACGAAACTATTAAAAGTCACGACTCCATCGCAGACACCCTTCTCAGCGAGCTCACCGACACCTTTGATAACCTACCAAACGATTTTCAGAATAGTCAGGTCAATACCACCATTGATGAAGCACGACTACTAACAGAGGAGTTTAAAATCATTGTCACCCAACAAAAGGAAAATATCAACGACTGGCGTCACGACAAAAAAATCACCTTCCTTAATACTCTCTCCGCCTTTTTCTTTGGCTCTGAATGGCAAACTGGAAGCCCATGGCAAAATACCTACGGGCTCGTCCCTCTACTTACTGGATCTCTGTTAATCGCTAGTGTTTCTTTACTCATCGCAGTCCCCTTATCTATAGGCTCTGCCGTTTACGTGAACCAATTCGCCCGACCACGTGAAGCAGGATTTATCAAGCCGGCCATCGAGTTCATTCAGGCTATTCCATCCGTCGTTCTCGGCCTCTTTGGTGTATTAGTTCTGGCAGGGCTACTCAAGGACTGGAGCCATTCCCCCCTTCTATCTTGGATTCCAGGCTTCCCTATCACAGAGAGGCTCAATGTTCTACTCGCAGCTCTACTCCTAGCCTTTATGGCTGCCCCTACTATCTTTACTCTTGCAGAAGATGCTCTGAACAACGTTCCTAAGGCATTTAGCGAAGCCTCCCTGGCCATGGGTGCCACCAAACTACAGACCGCTATCAAAGTGGTTCTACCCGCCTCTATCTCCGGCATCATCGCCGCCATCATGTTAGGCTTTGGACGGGTAGTAGGTGAAACGATGGTCGTTCTTATGGTAGCTGGAAATAAAGCTAAGATTCCAGAGTTTAACGAGGGTCTTGGAGTCATCGGCCAGCCAGTACACACCATGACCAGTATTATCGCTCAGGAGTATGGCGAGGTAACTGAGGGTTCTTTACATTGGCAAGCTCTATTCATGGTCGGTCTCGTTCTCTTCACCATTTCATTAACCATTAATAGCACTTGCCAACGTGTGCTTAATAAAAAAACTAAATAACGATGGCTGAATCCAAAAATCTATTCAAAGCAAAGCGCGGCTGGAAAAACTTCCGTGGCAAACTAGGCATCGGTTTATTTGGTGCTTCAGCTTACTTCATCCTATTCTGCGCGATACTTATTTTCGGGCAAATCACTTATAAAGGGGCTCCTACACTTTTTAAATCTGAGGCTCCTTTCATCAACACCGAGTTCCTGACTTCGAATCCAGAAATCCTACGTGTCTGGCATGATGCAGAAGGTAATAAATTCTCTATGCCAGATAAGAAGTTTGATATCTGGCGCGAGAACAACCCAGAGGCTGAGATCATTAACCCCCATGCTCTCAACTACAGCGCAGGAGGAATAGCAGGCCAGCTTGTTGGAACCGCCTTATTAGTATTTTTCTGTATGATAATCGCCCTCTTTATAGGTATTTCTGCTGCTATCTACCTCAGTGAGTACTGTGGCAAGGGACGCGTCATGTCGATCATCCGTCTATCTATTCTAAATCTAGCAGGTGTTCCATCAATCGTCTTTGCCCTATTTGGCTGGGGTATCTTCTGCCACGCGGCTCCTGTGCTAGTAGATCATGTCGATGAACGTAGCCTCTTTGCCTTTGCCATCGGAAACAGCTACCTCAGCTTCCAGGGCTGGGGCACATCCCTCATCGCTGGAAGCTTTACTCTAGCGATCATGGTTCTTCCCGTCATTATCACCGCATGTGAAGAAAGCCTCCGCGCCGTGCCAAAAGGATTCCGCGAGGCATCATTCGCACTTGGCTCCTCACAGTGGCAAACTATCCGTAAAGCTGTTCTGCCATACGCTCTACCCGGCATACTAACAGCTGTAGTATTAGGCATCACCCGCGTAGCGGGAGAAACCGCGCCCATCATGCTCACCGCTGCATCAACAGACAAAACAGACATGCCTATGCAAGCGCTACAGGACGAAGGAGTCTGGGCATTTTTAACACAATCTGTGCAAGCTCTTCCTTTCCACATCTATACTCTCGCAAAACTACCTGATGACCCGCTTAGTAAACCGATGCAGCACGGGGCTACATTCGTCTTTCTCCTCCTCGTTATGGGTTTTGCATTCATATCCATTCTACTTCGCAAGCGCCTGCGGAAGAAACTAAAATGGTAACATCTCTATACCTAGAACTCTAAACTTTGCCTGCTAATGTCAGACTCACCAATACAACCAAAAGCTTCCACCGAAATGACTGAGGAAAAAAAACTCAACACCGTGATCGAAGTCGATAACATTGGCTTCAGCTACGACCTTGGGAAAACGGAAACGCTCAAAAGCATTTCTATGAAAATACCCAAGAATAAGGTCACTGCTCTGATCGGACCCTCCGGTTGCGGCAAGTCTACACTACTACGATGCTTTAACCGCATGAACGATCTTATCGATACAGCTAAGATCACTCGCGGGACCATCAGTATTCTAGGTCAAGATATCCACGCAGCAGATGTAGACCCCATCGAGCTACGCAAACATGTGGGTATGGTTTTCCAAAAATATAATCCCTTCCCAAAAAGTATTTACGATAATGTAGCCTACGGTCTACGTATCCAAGGCATCACTAAAAAAAGTATTCTAGATGAAGCAGTAGAAAAAAGTCTACGTGGGGCAGCGCTCTGGAATGAGGCAAAAGACCGCCTCAAAGACAGTGCCTTAGGACTCTCTGGTGGCCAACAGCAGAGGCTCTGTATAGCCCGCACCATTGCTGTGCAGCCGAAGGTTATCCTCATGGACGAACCCTGTTCAGCACTTGACCCCATCGCTACAGCAAAAGTGGAAGAGCTCATTACTGAGCTAAGAAAAGACTTCACCATCGTGATCGTCACCCACTCTATGCAGCAGGCCAGCCGTATTTCGGACCGCACCGCCTTTTTCTATCTTGGCGAGCTGGTCGAATACAATACCACCGAGCACATTTTCAGTCATCCATCTGTTAAACAAACGGAGGATTATATTAGCGGTAGATTCGGCTAAATGAAGCAATTTAAAAAACCAACTAACTAATATCATGTCACAATACCAAGGACACATCCTAAAAAGTTTCGACGACGCCCTTAGTCAGATAAGAGAAGCCACCATTGGCATGGGCGCAGGAGCTCAACGAAACCTCAACAATGCAATTCGAGGACTTATCGAGCGCGATAAAAACCTCTGCAACACAGCCATCGCAGATGCTGATGAAAACCGAGCTGAGGTAGAAGTAGATCATCTTGGCATGAAGATCTTAACTAAATATCGCCCGCTTGCTAGTGACCTCCGTATGGTCATCACCTCCATGAAAGTAGCATCCCATCTAGAACGCGTCTCTGATCAGTCTGTTAGCATCGCTAAACGCTCTCGGAAGATTACCAAACGCCCCGAGGTCAAAGATGTGTTAAAGGTAGAGGGACTCTACAAGCCTGCTTCTGAGATGCTCGCTAACGCCGTTACTGCCTATGTGGATAGTAATTCTGAATTAGCCCTCACCGTTATCGAAGAAAGGAAATCACTCAAAAAGCATCATAAAGCAACATCACGGTTTTTTGCTAAAGCTCTTGATGGAGAAACAGACAATTACCGAAACTATCTTGATCTCGTATTCATCTGCAGGTGGTTAGAACGCATTGGCGATCTCGCTACCAACATTGCTGAGGAAGTGATTTTTGAAGATACCTCTACCGATATCCGTCAAGGAGGGAAACTCCCTCCCGAACTACAGTAAGGAAGAGCCTTAACCTCTTTACGGCCAATGTAATAAAACAACCGGCCGAATATTTAGAGTGACTTCAAGAAGCTAATTAGTGCGTCACGGTCAGCCGCAGACATCGTGCGGAATTCCTCTTTTGCACTTTCACCTTCTCCACCGTGCCAGAGGATAGCTTCTTCTAGAGTTCTTGCTCGTCCATCGTGTAGATAGGCTTCTCCACCACTTACTCCTGCTGTTAGGCCAATATTCCAGAGTGGAGCCGTGCGCCACTCTGCGCCTGTCGCTACACCTTCTCCCATGTTAGCCGCTAGTCCACTACCCATGTCATGGAGTAACAGATCGGTATAGGCATGGATCGTTTGATTACTTAACTCCGCCATAGGGTGATTAGCTCCTGTAGTCATCGTTGTCGTATGGCATTTAGCACAGCCAGCTGAGCTAAATAGCATCTCCCCACGCAGAGTTGCTGTACCATCAAGGTCACGACGAGCGCCAACTCCAAGAAGAGATATATAGCGGTTCATCTCTACTAATTCTGCATCACTGATCTCAGGATTATTCGTCGTCGTATTATCGTCTAAGACCGGAAACACCGTCGTGGTTATGCCCATATCTGTATTAAGTGCCGCAGCTATCTGGTGAACTACTCTTGCCTGCCCTGCTTTATGCGTGAAGCGACCTAAACGTTCCTCTCCTGTTACAGGATCAATGATAATCTGAGGCCTCCCTGAAATACCGTCGTTGTTTTCATCATTAGGGTCAGCGAGAGATAAAATAGAGCTTTCATCGATCGCTTCTAAAAGCCCTAGCCCCACCAGCTGCTGACTGTAACGAACAGAATAGTGTGAAGGAGCCGTTCCACTAAAAGTAAAGTTTGGCTTACGCAGTTCATATGAAGCCCCGTCAGCATATGTGCCATTTGTCGTTGTATAGCTAGAAATTACAATATTACCTTCAGCTGCAGATCCATCAGTAGTCTGAGGATGAAGGACTGAGCCAAAAATAGGATGCGGCGTTCCTATCTCGTCTTGGCCTACTTTTACCACACCCTGCAATAAAGATTCACCGATCGGAGGTGATAAGGAGCGCCCATTATTAATATGACATTCCACGCAACTCCTCGCGATGAAGTTAGGCCCCAGCTTACCGACTTGTTCTGGGAAAATAGGATTTCCAGGTTCGGTATGTGAAGCATCATCAAAATTGGTATGATGGAGGCGGCGGCCTTCCATAAAGGGTTGAATACTCACAGGCGCTATATTACCTGCTGTTTGTTTAAATCTATTATCTGGCTCGTTAGAATATTGATAAGGCAGAGTCGTTAGACCACCTAACCTTCCTGACTCTGGTAACGGAAATGAATCAAGGAGCTCACCTCGCCCCTCCCAAGGGACAACACCTGTCCCTACAATGTAAAGGAACGTTGTCCCGTAATAATTATCTCTTCCATTTGTCGCCCCTTCTAGAAATTGACTTATCTCAAGCTCAATACGATCTCCAACTTTCAAAGGTGTGTTTTCTGGCTGCAGATGAGTAAGAGTGGCTGTGTATTGGTTATTACCAAGACTGGTTGCTAAAAGGTTCGTGAAATACTCAGCAGGAGTGTTAATACCACGGAAGAATGCTCTAAATTCAGGTGCTCCAAGTGGAGCCTGCGTGGTGTAGTTAAACTCAATGTCAGAGCCCCCCTTGGCGACACGGTCAATAATTTCTAAGGCCAACGTCCGCTCTTCCCAGTAAAACGACAGGTAATGATCATAGGCCTCGAAGTCTGCTTCACGAGCGTGTCGGTCACGAGCACGATCACCCATGTGTGTAATAAGTGCTGTGTCTGTCTCTACTAGTATCTCAGCCTCTTGTATCGTGGTTGCGTCATGTAAAGGCACGATGTTTGTCACAATAGGTGTAACTGTTTCACCTTCATTATATTCAACCCGGAAAAACTTTCGACGCCCGCTCACATCAAGCTCTAAGGATGCGTCTGAGCCATCGCCAGCCAACACTCCCGTTTCTGCAACCCATACCTGAAGGTCAGTACTAGAAAATAACTGTGAAGTCTCACCCAGCGTTGTGTCCCAATGTAGGCTCACTCCCTTCTCAACCGTTACTGGCAGAGCCACTGTCGAGCCAACAGCAGTAGTAGAGACCAAAGCAACATCATCAATGAAAACCTCACCCAAGGCTCCTGTAACTGCACCAGTAACAAAGAAAAAGCTAACCCTCGCATCAACAGCACCCGTAGGCGCTAATAAATCATCATTCGCCACCCTCTCCCATACAGATTCATCCGTATCAAAAAACTGGATTCCCGTAGAACTGATAGTCCCTCCATTACTGTTGAGCCACTCTAGCTGATATTGTTGCACATATGAGACCCCGCGCTCTATCTCCTTTGCCCAAAAAGAAAGGTCATATCTAGTTCCTTCAGAAATAAGACCTCCCCCCGATGATATCGTCTGTGAAATTGAAGCTACGGAGGGTGTATTCCCAATATTTCTGATAGCAACATGCATACTGTAGTTTCCTGAATTTGATTCAGCGTCACTACGATTAGCATCTGAACTTACTGTCCAACCATCAGCAGAAGCTGCCTCCCCCTCCTCGAAACTTCCATTCGCAATTGTTGTCAAAAGCGAAGGTGTGCCTGAAGTCGTCTCCAATACGCGATAACTAATAGGGCCTGAACCCTCAGAAATTATAGCTCTATTAACAAAGTAAGAACCTTCGGCCCCGTTACCTAATTGAACCCCACCAATGTCTCTCCATAAAGCCCCTGCATCATCTGACTTCTGCGGCTGGTAAACATGGCCATCCTGCGTCTGCCACTTAAGAGTGTTAGATGCTTCAATACTGAGCGAACTTTGTTGCGCCCAAGAAAAGTTAGATAGAATAAGTAAACAAGGTAAAATCTTATATCGGGAAACGAGCATAACTTTACTTATGGAATATTATCTAACTAATTACAATATAGATTTTGACTAATTTCATCATTTTGTATTTTCCCGCGAAACCTATTATTCACTACTCCTAACATTAAACCTAATTCATTAAACAGACCCTCTTATCTCTAGTCATATTTTTCAACTCGCTGCATAGCTGAAAGAAAAAAGTATAGCTACTCAGCTATTTAAGATAAATGATATGCTCTACCACCATCCAGCTTTGTCCATCCCTACGATACACATAGGTTAAGCTGGTGGCCACAGATCCCCCACCTCAAGCCTAAGTTTTTTTCAAAGCCCCGAAGCCCTGGCCCTCTAGCGGCCTCCTCTTCTACCTCCATTGCCTGAAGCTCTGGAGATAATTCGTTGTTTTATGTCATCACTGATCGAGTCTGTTTCATTGACGTAGGCTGTAGCACTCTCCTCATCTTCCTGCATCCATATAGAAATTGGCGTAACCATAGCTCTAGCACGATCACGTTCACTCGTGATTGATTCTGCTAGCTCTAGGTTGGTAGAAATATCTCCGCTTCTATTAGCGCGCACATAAGATAACGCGGCTTCATCCCTTACATCGCCGGCAGGCTGCTCGTTAACAAAACTTAATGCAGCGACTGCATCAACGCCCACCCATGAAGAAACAGCATCACCAATACTCTCTTCCTGAGCGTCTGCGTTACCATTCTCCATTACCCATGCAGCAGCAGCAGCAGGGTCTTCCGCGCTCCATTGGCGCGCTATCACCTCCATCGTATTACTATATTCACTCCCCTCAGGAAGTGATGATAACTGAACTGCGGCTGATGCATAGTCCACATTAGCTAGCCCTCTCAACGCTCGTGACGTAGCACCGCTCTGCTCATCAGCTGGCAAGCTGGATATCCACGCCTGTGCAGCGCCCCAGTCTTCTGCACCCCATTCAGCAGCTAAAGTATTAATGGCTTCTTCCCTAGACCCACTATCAGAAATAGAGGATAAAAGTAGTGCTGCAGATGCAGGGTCATCAGAAGCTACCTGAGAGAAAATACTACGCACTGCTAACTCCTGACTACGACCTTGTAAACCCAAAGCCCAATCCATTGCTCCAGTTTGGTCCTGTTTCACCCATTCAGCCGCTATCACGCCTACAGTTCCCCCTGCACTCATAGGACCGCGACCAGTATTAGCAAACTCTCCCGGGTTGGCAGAATAGTACTCTGCAACTTTTACTGGATCAGTAGATGCCCAGCTCCTTATCGCCATACTATTAAAAAATCCTCCTATACGCCCCATGGACTTAGTGTATTCCATGGCCGCTAGAGGGTCTTCTTCACCCCAACGTGAAAACAAAAGGTAACCTACCATCATGCGCTCCCCCATTGATAATCCCTCTAATTTATCAGCTTCATCCGAAAACTTCGTAGGATCTAATTTGGAAAAGTAATCCATTAACGCCTCAATTCGGCCTGACTGACTCGTCGTAGCCAAAGCATCGCTCATTGTCCTAACACGTGAAGCTTCATTACCAGATTTAGCACGTGACGACTTACCCGCGACTCTAACTGCTGACCTTTCTGAGGCGGTGTTTACTGTATCAGGAATATCAGCAGATCCATTTTTCCCGATGACAAACCCGAGCGCCGAGCCAACACCGAGTGTTAGAATAGGAATTATAATAGTTGGTTTCATAACTAAAAATATTGGAAATAAAAATATACTCTATTCTATAACCCGTCTAATAGAAAAAGTTGCACGTATTCTATATGAAAAAATAGCCACCGACTGCAGACAAGCAAACAAGGCTCCAAACTGGTAACCATTTCCGAATAATCGCTACAATAAATACCAGTAAGATCAGCCAACTGAAGGCCCCTTGAACGCCTCCATTGGTTAACATCCCGAGTAGTGCCGCACCTAAAACACCTACCACAGAGGCATTAGCACCACGAACACCTGATCTCACTAGCCTGACACCCCGGAGATTATTCCAAACTGGCAGTGCAATAGCTAACAAAGCCATACCGGGTAAAAATAGACAACAGAGGGCAACGAAACCACCGATCCACATATTTTGAAACAAGCCCATATTCGCGCCCAAAAACGCTGCAAACGTAAACAATGGCCCCGGAACTGCCTGAGCAGCACCATAACCAGCTAAAAAATCTTCCTGGCTTACTAAACCTGTATCCACTGTATTCAGCTCTAATAAAGGAAGCACAACATGGCCTCCACCAAACACAAGTGATCCAGCATTTATTAATCCACTAATCGACTGCCAAACACCTTCAGAAGAACCAAGAGATAGAGCGATTAGGCCCACTACCATAAAAACTAATGCCACCGCTGGTTTTAAAAACGTTTTCCGCTGGACCGCCTCACCTAGCTCACCATGCTCACTCTTTATGTCATTTTTAAAAACAAAGGCACCTACTAGCGCACCCAAAAAAATGACTACAGGCTGAAACCATGCTACCGGCAATACAACAAGCGCACCAAAGGCTAAGCCACCAATCAATATTTCAGGAAGCCTTGGACAAAGGCTGCGGCGCATACCTAAAAAAGCGACGAAGACCACCGCTACCGCCATCAGCTGCAACCCCGCCAAAGAGCCTGAAGGAACTTCAAAACTACTCACCCCGATAGCAAACAGAATCATTAATATAGCAGAAGGAAGCGTGAAGCCTAACCATGCTAAAAAGCCACCTAACCAGCCAGCCTTCTCATAGCCGATAGCGGCACCTAACTGACTACTCCCGGGACCGGGTAAAAACTGGGTCAACGCCATCAACTCAGCAAAACGATCCTCAACTAACCACTTTTTCTGTTTCACATAAACATCACGGAAATATCCCACATGTGCTACTGGACCGCCAAAAGAAGTGAGACCCAACCTTAATGACACCAAAAAACATTCAAATGCACCGTGCTTCATACTCAGAACTCTGAACACACGCTGATGAAATACCAGACTTGAATCGTGAATAACTTGTCATCGCTCGTGAAAGAAATTACCACTATCCCATGCTTAATAACTCCATTGGAAGATTACGTATCATCAGTATCATAGAGGGACTTTCATATATTTTTCTTATGTATCATTCTATTTACTCTAAACGTATTTTGGGTATCGAGGATGCCATTAAGACTCCGGGTATGATTCACGGAGTGCTATTCGTTATTTTCAGCATCGCTCTACTAGATACCATGTTAGCTAAGAAATGGTCCTTTCCAAAAGCTGCTCTGCTATTCATCACCTCACTCATCCCACTAGGCTTTATTGCTATCGAGCTTTGGCTGAAGAAGCTACAGAAGCAAAACACCTAAACCTCTGCTTCGATGGCGCTTACTACTAGACGGAATTTCTTGTGGTAGTATCCACCGTTCAGTTTTTTACAACAAGAGTAACATCCAGCTGAACGCTTCATTTTACGAACTCTATCAAAAGATTCACCACATTCTGGGCAACTGTAACGCCACTTCTTTTTCATTCGCCTACTCGGCAGAGGTAAGCTGTGCGTCGCTCGCTCGCCGCCGATCCCTATATCAAAACAAGCCTGCTGCCACTCCACACCGTGGGCAAAAATTTTTCTTCGTGGATTTCTAGCATATGCGATCAAGTGGGCTAACTCATGAAGCAATGTCGCCCCCACTTGGTCATCTGGTAAGTCACGCAACTTGGGATTAAGCTCTATTTTTGCCTCAGGCCAAAACGCCCTCCCTGCGGTGCTTCTCATACGAGAGTTCCATACAACCGTCGTTTTAGATGCTAATGAATCTAGCCCTAAATCAAGTAACAGCCCGACACAGCGCTGCCTCGCCTCTTCATCATGAACCAGCATGACACTACATGAAGAAAAATAAAAACAAGGGCACAATCATCGCGACATCAGCTAAGACCCTAAGACCGTCTAAACTAATTTTTTTGCGCAGATGGTTCAGCTGCTGAAGAAGCGCCGCTGATACCATAACCGCATAGAAAAATGGTTTTGAATAATCATCCGCCAGCATAGCGGCAAAAACTAAAGCTCCACCAGCTAGAAAAATAAGACCTAAGTTCAGGCTAGACTCATGACTATATATCACCTCTTCATCATCAACGATATCAGCCTGCTCCCAAATATCGATGGCCGTAATATTCATAATACATAGTAAACCCAGAACCCAGACCTCCTTACTGCCAGTAAATATCAACATAAATGTAGTCAGCGTCATCAGCCCAAAGTTCCAAACCCCGTTCCATACACCTATATTCTGAAAAGCATAAATCACATCATTAAAGTCAGCAACCAGCAGGTTCGCATTCGCCGCGTTCACAGGAATACCCACCCCCATGGCAAAAATCATTCCCGCCATTACATTCTTAAAATAAGGAACCTCTTTCGTCCTGTAAATGGTCACTAAAAAGTAAATAGCGCATATAATGATAGCCACTAGCCCTGCAGAAAAAACTGAACGCGATAAGACATAAAGTGAGTTATAGCCACATACCATCGCCGCAGCTATAGCAAGCATCAGTAACGGCCAGCGGTTCTCCCAGTGGAACATATGCCGTGGGGAGATCTCCCTCAGCTCGGGGTGACGCCACCCGTCTAATACACGGTCGACTACATAAACACACCAGACGGCAACAGGTAAGACCCACCAACAGGCAGTCTCAATATACTCAACGCGTAATGCGCGAGCTAACATCCACATCCAAGCCAGCGCAACAAGTGGCGCATCTAAGCTAAGTAAATTAGGAACGAGCCATAGTGGCGCGCTTCGCTTCTCCTTATTTACCATGGGTGCAATATGCCTGTATTCAACACTTTGCCAAGAGACTTCTTTAATACACGCCCACTTAATACACCCCCACTAACACTCACCATTAACAAATGAGTATCCGTCTAGGTCATTTCTAATGTTTGCCGGAGCTATCGTCATCAGACCCATGAGAGCCTTTCTTAACACTACCATCATCAGACTTAGGTATTGGATGGAAAAGGTTTTTCACCCCATCCTTAGAGCCCTCAGCGCTATCATCCCATTCATGACGATCACAAGAAATAAATGCGAACGCGCTCACAGTCACTAGTAGGGTAAAAATAAAGTTCTTCATGCCGCCGCATTGCTTAGCAACTCTATTTGTAAATAGCAAGACACATTCCTGACTTGAAATTTAATGGAAAAACAGATAACTCTTCTACAACACTACTTCATCATCATGCCTACACCTATACTCGCTGAAATACCTTGGGAATTAGCTGCTTTAATCGTAGTCCTCATTGCAGGACTCATATTTGTTCTTATCCTCCTTAAATTTTTCAAAATCTGGTTACGTGCGAGGTTATCAGGTGCGCCAGTCTCAATGGGAAGCCTCGTAGGAATGTGGCTCAGGAGAGTCCCCTTTGAAATGCTCGTTGACAGCCGTATTACATCCGTAAAAGCGGGCTTAGACTTTTCAACCGATATGTTCGAAGCTCATTACTTATCTGGGGGAGACGTCACACACGTCGTTCTCGCCATGGTCGCAGCTGACAAGTCTGGTATCACCCTCTCCTTCAACCACGCCTGTGCGATCGATCTAGCTACAAAAGACACAGGAAAAACTGTCCTCGAAGCCGTCAGAACATCCATTAACCCTAAAGTGATTGATGTTCCTGCTGTATCCGCTGGAGTGACTAAAATCACAGCTGTGGCTAAAGACGGCATCGCAGTCAATGCACGTGCACGAGTCACAGTAAGAACCAATCTCGACCGCTTCATCGGTGGTGCTACTGAGGAAACTATCATCGCACGTGTTGGTGAAGGCATCGTTACCTCTGTAGGCTCTGCTGACTCATACAAGCATGTATTAGAGAACCCAGATAACATCTCTAAACTCGTTCTTCAAAAGGGCGTGGACGCATCCACAGCCTTCGAAATTCTTTCTATCGATATCGCAGATGTTGATGTCGCAGATAACATCGGTGCTCGCCTCCAGGCTGAGCAAGCGGAAGCTGATAAACAGGTAGCTCAAGCAAAAGCTGAAATGCGCCGTGCTGCCGCTGTCGCTGTAGAACAAGAAATGTCAGCAAAAACACAGGAGATGCGCGCTAACGTCGTCGAAGCTGAAGCTGGTATCCCAATGGCTATCGCAGATGCATTCCGAAACGGTAATCTAGGCATCATGGACTACGTCAAGTATCAGAATGTAAATGCTGACACAAAGATGCGTGACTCCATCGCTGGCAGCGACTCTGATTCAGAGTAATCCATCCCACTTAACCACTCACTCATACTCTTCGTATGGAATTTGATTTTCGCTTTATCGTACTGGTCCTCTTTGTAGTGATCAGTGCGATTCAGTGGATCATGAAAAGGCTGAACCCACCGAAAGAAGACCTCGAAAACCTATTTCAAGAAACTTTTCAAGAGCCTAGCCCATCAATAGAAAATATTTACGAAAAGTATCGTGAGCAGATACGTAAACGCCAGACCACAGCTCATCAAACAAACTCTAACGACGCCCCTCCTCCCATGCCAATGGATGAGGTGAAGCCTGAGCCTGAGCCAATACAAAAAAGTATTGAAACTGAAGTTTCTCCATACGAGACAAAGCAGAGTCTACCATCACTTAGTGATGAAGAACTAGCCGCTGCATCCCGCATGCAAAACACTAGACAAAAAACATCAACTAAACGAAAAACTACCCAAGGTGACAGCTCTCTACAAGAACTCCTCACCAGCCCAGCCTCAGCTAGACAGGCCATCATTCTCACTGAAGTATTAGGAAAACCTAAATCACTTCAGAAAGACTCGTTAGGGTATTCATAGTTCGTTTTCAGCAGCACTCTTAAGAGTTGATTTACTCGCATTGTTAGCTAAACAAAATTTTACTTCCCGTCTAATTTCACAAGTCTTTCCTTTAATAGTAAAATCATCAATAAACCAAGAATGGGGAATAGTGATGCTATGCAAAAGAACATGAGTGTAAGCCAAGCATGTAAGATTGTCGGGATGAACCGCTCCAACTGGTATCGCCCAATTCAAAACCAAAAAGAAAAAAACCAAACCGTCATCGATGTGCTCAATGAGGTCGTGGCCAAATGACCTCGCTGGGGGTTTTGGAAGTGTTATAACTGGATGCGCAATCAAGGCATGGTCTGAAATCATAAACGCGTTTATCGTATCTACTGTGTCATGGGGCCTAATCGCCCGAGACACACCAAGAAACGTATCCCTAAGCGTGAACCTCAAACGCTCGAAGTAACTGCGAGAGCTGATGTCATGTGGTCAATGGACTTTATGCTCGACGCTCTCTACGGAGGCCGTAAACTTCGAACTCTCAACGTCATTGATATGCTATCAATCCACCAAGCAGCTTTTCTACCATGATCAAATTCCCCCTTCAAATCGCTCTGTCCCTCGTTGCATGCAGTTTGCTCACTCATGCAGAAAATAAAAAACCTCATATCATCTTCCTCTTTGCCGATGACCAGAGCACTTATTCGGTAGGCTGCTACGGGAACAAGGATGTGCAAACTCCTGAGATGGATAAGCTGGGTGCCGATGGTATGATCTTTGATCGGCACTATGATACTACGGCTATTTGCATGGCCAGCCGTGCCAATGCATTTACCGGTATGTATGAGTATAAAACTGGAACCAACTTCAGCCACGGTGATATGAAACCAGAAGTATGGGCGAAGTCTTACCCTGTGTTACTCAGAGAGGCTGGTTACT
The DNA here is from genome assembly GCA_964397975.1 of uncultured Verrucomicrobiales bacterium. Lineage (GTDB taxonomy): Bacteria > Verrucomicrobiota > Verrucomicrobiia > Verrucomicrobiales > Akkermansiaceae > Oceaniferula. The sequence continues at coordinate 29,191 of CAYNLE010000019.1, forward strand.
TCACCGCATTCGCTGGTAAGTTCGGTATGATCGTCAAGGGAAAAGGACTCTGTGAATCTGATTTTGATATGTGGGGTGGATCGCGCGGGCAGACGAGTTACAACACGAAACAAAACAAATCCGTGGCGAAGTATGCGAAGGAATTTCCGCACTCCACACTTTCTTACGGCGCCTTTGGCCGCGATGCTATCCGGGAGGCTGTGAAGCAGGAAAAGCCACTGTGTCTTTCTATCAGCTTCAAAGCTCCGCACAAACCAGCCACGCCTGATCCACAGTTTGATCATATCTATAAGGGTAAAAAATTTACCAAACCAGCGAACTACGGTCGGGAGCACGGTAAGCACCTCTCAGAACAAAGTAAGCAGGGGAGGCAGTATGAGCGGTTTGAAAGTTGGAGATACGATAAAAACTATGATCAGGAAATGGCGACCTATCATCAGCAGATTTACGCCATTGATGTCGCTCTTGGTATGATTCGTAAGGAGCTGGAGGAGCAGGGTATTACAGAGAATACTGTGATTATTTACTCCAGTGATAATGGCTTTATCTGTGGTTCTCATGGCTATGGCTCCAAGGTTCTTCCTATGGAGGAATCATCACGAGTGCCGCTAATGATTTATGATCCAAGAAGCATTACAGCAGGCAAAGGATTACGCTGTAATAGACTAACAGGTAATATTGACTTTGCTCCCACCATTCTAGAGCTAGCTGGGCTGCCAGTTCCTAACAATGTCGATGGGAAAAGCCTGCTGCCTCTGCTGTCTGACCCTAAGACAGGAGGGCACGATCAGCTGGCACTGATGAACACTTACGGTCAGATTCCCACCACCTCGCTGAGTGTGGTGACACAGAGATACAAGTACACCTTCTGGTGGTATGGTGATGAGAAAATGACTCCTACTGAGGAGCTCTTCGACTTACAAGAAGATCCACTTGAGCTAGTGAACCTTGCCAAGAGCCCGGAGAAGGCTGAGCTACTTGAAACAATGCGGAAGAGATATGATCAACAGCATGCGCATCTCAAAAAAGAAGCTGTCGACTACAATGGCTATCCTCGTTACGTGACGGTATTTGATAGGAATCTACCGCTGGCTGAAAAGCCATTGAAGAGAACGCGTAAAAAACAAAAGTAATGCTCGTGAGAAATACTACGCTCAGCAGGCTATTCGTTGAGCACTGCTGAGCGCGGTAGAAGGTTTTATCCAGAGCTTATTCGGGCATGGCAAAGATGGCGTCGTCGATCTCTACGTTATGCTTTATGGAGGAGTAAGTAAGAGTTAGGGATTGGTCTGTTTCGACTTGTTCGCTTCAGCAGTTAATACGGATTCGGGCAACTCTATATGCTTCCTCAACACTAAACATAACGGATTGTCGACCCCATGCTTTCCTTTAATATTTAAGCGTTTCTTCGGTTTAACCCAAGTTACACACTTAAAGCACAAGCTAGTTGTAAGCTTCTTCCCTGAGGCTGAGACCGCTACAATCCCATAGATTGGGTCATGACCGCAAAAATTACTACTTTTACTTGTCGAAAGATTATCCTTCAAGGCTTGTAAAACCTTCTTAGCATCTTCCCCTTCAATCACCTTAGTTTTCTCAATGGCACGATTAGTATCAGACCAATCAATGTAAAATTTTTCTTTTGATTTAGATTTACCTGTATGATCTAGCAAATGAAGCGTCACCTTAGGATCTTCTGCAAAAGCAGTAATATGCAGTATTAAATAAAAGAGTGTTATGATAGCTTTCATATTTTTAGCGAACGTCAGAGCTGTGGCACCGACTGCGGGGAGCGAGGCTCCGACTCGGAGTCAATGGGCGTAGTTGAGGAAATCATTACGACTCGGAGCGGGCAGCCGGTTATCCACCAGCGCCTTGTTCGCTGTCGTATTCTTTAAAGAGCTCCGAGAATCGGGACAAGGTCCATTTGCCGATAGTGTCTTTCTCAATCTCAATGGACCTAATTCGATCCGCTGGATCAGTCTTAATGCGAAGGATCGTGTAGACATCCAACGATCCGCCACCAGACGTCGTAGAGGTTCCGTAGTAGTTGCCGTATGGACCAACGTTTCCTGTGTGAGTGGTGGTAGCAGGTATATTGTAGGAGACTAACGAAGAATTCCATTTGTAGATCTTTCCACCGGAATTCAGCTTATACTCAGATGCAGGAGACCCGTGACGGACGAAAAAATCGTCTGAGTTCTTCCCTGCATACGCACGATTCAATGCTGGGAGTGTTGAGGAAGTTGTTGAACAACTGCTTAGCAGCACCGCTAGGAATCCAATAGTGATGGCGATGATTGGTTTCATTTTCTTGAGCGAACGTTAAGCTCATCCACACCGGCGATACAATCTCAAAAGCTCCCACATGGCTAAAGCATCTCAACGAAGAGGATTCACCTACGACCCAGTCTAGTGCGAGTTGGGGTTGAATGTGGCGACTTGTTGGTCAATATTATTTTCTCTGGTATTACCCTTCAACCAAAGAATAAATGGTCCCGAATACTTGGAGACATCCCAGCCATATTTTTCTTGGCAGTAGTAAATCTCATGCGCCTCCAGCATACTTCTCTTTTGCGATTCCGTAAATGTCAGTCCATTCTCTAAAACTCTCTTTAATAGCTCATCAAATAAATAGTAGTCGAAAGGGTCTTCAAGCTCTTCATCTTCAAAAAATGCTCTTATTATTCCAGGAATTACCCACTTTATACCTTCATTTGTTGCGTGACCAAGTATCTGAGAATTCTCAAACTCAAGATCCTCAACTAGCAAATCCTTAGGATCAAGATTAAGAAGTGCTTTCTCTATGCGGTTTCCCTCGAATTCGTAAAACCATCCAATTGTTTCCCAATTGTATCCAACAGGACCTGATGCTGAGGAAAAGTCCTCGAATAATATATCACATATTTTTTGTGCAGAAGCATCCATTTTAGACCAACGTCATAGCACAGGCACCACAGATAGGCAGCTGGCTCCGACGAAGTGGGTTAAGGTTGTAATTATCATAAATCTCCTCTCTCGGCGCGTATCTGTGGTTGATCTGCTGCGCCTTGTTCTACCAAGGCAATAAAATCACCTCCGATACACGGAAAGACTAACTGAAGAGAATCTGCAAAGCAATGAGAAATCTACTAACTCATCGTTCTGCAACCAAGCAACTTCGCCGCGAAGAATGGAGCAATAGGATCATCCAAAGAGCTAACCAAATGGAGCTTCACTAACAAAAGAAAGAGCCTAGAGACTTCCAGCCCTTCAAAAGTCCCGCCGACGAGCCAACTCCAAAACAAATCATCACCAACACCACGTGCCTATTCTGTAGAACGTCAGAGGTGAGCTATGTCAGTTAGAGTATCGCAGGGAGAATGCATGTCAAATTTGAGGTGCACTTAGCTAATGGTTGGCTTGTTCTGCTTTCTTTTTGCTGCGAATTAATCCAACAACATAGGGTATAAACGCGATTGCAAAGAACGTGCCAAAATATGGCTTTCCAAAGGTAAATGACATGATGGATAGTCCGCCAAAGGTTATGATTCCTAGTGGCCAAGTCCATTTGGGCTCAGGCTTCTCTCTTTTTTTGAAAAACCGTCCAGTTTTAATAAACCGATAAATCATAAATGGAGATCCGATAGCTAGGCCAATGGCTAGACCAGTTGCTAGTGAAGAGAGAAGATCTTTTAGTTCAGGATCCATTATGCAGAAC
>CAYNLE010000020.1:0-32335 GCA_964397975.1 uncultured Verrucomicrobiales bacterium
CTTTTTTGAATCAAGGTTTGCGGCAACGGCTCGGAAGCTAGCTAAGCCGGCTTCGTTATGGTTCCACTCGCCTTTGTGTTGGACGACCCAACCCGAGGCGCGGAGCTGCGTGTCGATCTCGTCGCGCGCGATTTGCTCTGGGTTTTGGTTAAGGTTATCCATTGCTAATGTTTTGGCTTTTATAAAATAAAATGGAGCAAGTTCGAGGTGTTAGTGAAATTATTTGAATAAATCCATCTGAGGTGATTCTGATTCTGGCATGCCGCTGGCTTTTTTGGTGTTTTTTGCTTTTGGTTTACCTTTTGTTCCAGATTTGCCTTTTGCCTCTGGGCGTGTGGAATTCATCTCTAGGTGTGTGAGGATGTCTTTGGCTCGATTAATGATGGCGGGTGGGAGGCCGGCGAGGCGGGCGACTTGGATACCGTATGATTTATCAGCAGTGCCGGGTAAGATCTTACGTAGAAAAATGATATCATCGTTCCATTCTCGAACCGCGACGTTATAGTTCTCTACAGCATCACGAGTTAGTGATAGATCAGTGAGTTCGTGGTAGTGGGTGGCAAAGAGGGTGCGTGACTGGATGGTGTCGTGTAGGTGCTCGGCTACTGACCAGGCTATTGATAGGCCATCAAAGGTAGCTGTGCCGCGCCCTATTTCGTCTAAAATAACGAGCGAATTAGCTGTGGCATTATTAATGATCAATGATGTTTCGTTCATCTCAACCATAAAGGTAGACTGCCCACTGGTGAGGTCATCGGAGGCTCCGACTCGGCAGAATATGCGGTCGACTAGTCCGATGTGTGCTTTTTCCGCAGGGACGTAGGCTCCAATCTGAGCCATGAGAGTGATGAGTGCTACCTGTCTAATGTAGGTGGATTTACCCGCCATGTTGGGCCCTGTGAGTAGGATGAGGCGTGACTGATCAAAGTCCATCTGAGTGTCATTTGGGACAAACTTTTCATCGACTAGAGTTTGTTCTAAAACTGGGTGGCGGCCATTGATGATTTCTAAATTTTGTGACTCGTCTAGTAGTGGGCGAGTATGCTGCTGGAGTTGAGCTAGCTCGGAGAGGCCAAGTAATACATCTAGCGTGGCAAGAGCATCGGCACAGCGTTGGAGCTGGTCTAACTCATTGGCAACAGCTTGGCGGAGCTTGATAAACTCTTCATTTTCTAACTGTTTAGCGCGCTCGTCAGCCCCTAGGATTTTATTCTCCATCTCTTTTAGCTCAGGAGTGATGAACCTTTCAGCATTGGTCGTTGTTTGTTTACGCTGGTAGTCATCTGGCACTAGGTGTGCTTTAGCTTTAGTAACCTCTAGGAAATATCCAAATACGTTATTGTATTTGATTTTTAAGCTGTCGATTTTAGTGCGTTTGCGTTCGCTTTCTTGAAGTTCGGCTAACCACTGTTTGCCACTGCTGGAGGCGGCACGCAGTTCGTCTAACTCAGGTAAATAGCCATTGCGGATGATGCCTGCTTCACGGATGCTAGCTGGGGGTTCGTCTGCTAGTGCTCGCTCGAGAAGAGATGTGAGTTCAGGGAAGGTGTGGAGTTGCTCATAGAGCTGATGCTGTAGTTGAGATTCAGTCTGGGCAGATTGTTCGCTGAGTGCATCTAAGTGCGACTTAAGCTCAGGGATTTTTAAAAGAGATGTTAGTAGAGAGAGGAGGTCCCGAGCGTTTCCAGAGTTTTGAGATAAGCGGGCTGTGGTGCGCTCGATATCACGAATGCCTTTTAGGCAATTACGGCATTGGCCAAGTAAAAAGGGCTCCTGTAAAAATGAAGAGATGATGTCCTGTCTGGCAGTGAGAGCTTTCAGCTCACAGAGAGGGTGGAGTATCCAGTCACGAAGCTTTCTAGCACCCATGGGGGTGGCTGTTCGGTCGAGCGCTCCTAGCAGTGAGTGAACACGGCCAGTGGGTGAGTCTGTAAGGTCGAGGTTACGTTGTGATGACGCGTCGATGATGACGTATTCGTTTTCATCTTTTATAGAAAGGTGGTGGAGGTGATCACAGGATCTACGGAGCTGATAGGATAGGTAGTGGAGGATGGCGCCTGCTGCTGAGATGGCAGCTTTCATTTCTTCACAGCCGAAGCCGCGTAGTGACTTGATTTTAAAATGGTCACATAAAGCGGTGTAGGACTGGTCAGTCATGAAGGCGTAGCCGTCATAAGGGAGGCTGCCACGGAGATCTCCGAATTTGTTTATCTGGTCATCACCAATGATGAGTTCCTGTGGTGAGAGTCTCTGTAGGGCATCGAGAAGGGCTTCTTTAGTAGCGAACTCTGCGATGGTGAACTCACCAGTGGAGTGGTCTACGTAGGCTAGCCCGATATTTTTTCCTGTTTGATAAACTGATGCCAGATAGTTGTGCTGTGTGTCGTCGAGTAGGTTGATGTCATTGACAGTTCCCGCAGAAATGATCTGAGCAATTTCGCGCTCTACGATTTTTCCTTGTTGAGGGGCACTTGTTTGTTCGGCTAGGGCGACTCGTTTACCCGCTTGGATCAGTTTCGCGATGTAACCCTGTGCCGCATGATGAGGGACCCCGCACATCGGGATGTCACTACGCTTGGTTAATGCGATGTTCAGAACCGATGCGGCAGCTTTGGCATCGTCAAAAAACATTTCGTAGAAATCACCTAATCGGTAAAATAGGAGGATGTCTTCAGGCAGTGACCGGCGCATCGCTTGATATTGCGCCATCATAGGTGTCAGTTTTTTTTCTTTTTTAGCTGCCATGTGGCCTTGGTTTTAAGAGCTGAGCGGGTAGTTTGTCCAGCATTGCTATTGCTGGGACGGCTGAGAGGGTAGATTTTTTTATAGAATACTCTAAGTGGGGTTGACAGATAGCTAGATGAGCGGCTCTATTTATAACAAATGATTATGAAATATAAAGCAGCCCGTTTTCTTATGCCCTTATTCTTATGTGGAGGTTTAACCATGGGCGTAGCTAATGCAGCCCATCATAATGAAGATGGGGAGGAGGATACACCACTTGCTAGTTCTATGGATAAGACAAGTGCTGCGCTTAAGCGTCTGCGTAAGATGGATAAGTCTGACTGGGCGACAGGTGCTGAGGCGTCTAGGCAAGCGGCAGCGGGAATCTTAGAGGGGATGTCTTATATCCCTAAGTTAGTCAACGAGATGCCTGATAGTAAGGAGAAGACTGTGGCTATAGCAGATTTCCGTCGTATTATGGGAATGTCATATGCTGCATTATGTGAGCTAGAGCTAGCATACATTGCTGAAGATCAAGTTAAGGTGGATGCTGCGATGAAAAAAGTAAAAGGCACTAAAAAAGAAGGCCATAAAAAATACGAAGACGAGTAAGCCATCATATAGAGTGCGAATATAGATTCGTATCTCCTGTCTTTCTTTCTGATACATATGCCTATTTCGCTTTTTATAAGAAAAATATATGGTCGCATGTATCAGAGATGGAGCGCTAAGTTGAATAAGCCTATATCTTTGATTTCTACTAAAGGTGAAACCAAAGGTAGTAAGCTTACGAGTAAAGAAATAGGTGATTTAGGAGAGCTGATAGCGTATTGTTATTTGAAATCCACTGGCTGTAAGGTTTTGTATAGGAACTATCGGGGACCTAAAGGTGGTGAGGTCGATATTGCTGCCAGAGAGCAAGACACTCTTATCTTCGTTGAGGTGAAAACACGGACTAATAAAGGTTTTGGCCGCCCTCTGGATGCTGTTGATGCTGATAAACAGGAGCTTATAGAACGTGGCGCAAACTCCTGGCTTCAGCTTTTAGGGAGTCGTGATGTCTTATGGCGGTTTGATGTAATCGAAGTTATTCTCACAGAAGGGGTGGTGCCAGAGGTAGTTTGGGTCAAAAATGCTTTCTAAGAAATAGGAGGGGTTTACAAACCCAGATTTTTCAAACTGAGTATTGCAAAAGTTAGTATCTTCATAAAGAATCCCGCTTTTACAAATTATGTATAAATCATCAGAAATACCTCTTTATGTTATTGGGCATAAAAACCCAGACACAGATGCTATATGTGCTGCGATTGGTTATGCTGACCTTTTACAAAAAAAAGGTAATGCTAATGTAATACCTGCTCGATGTGGGGAAATACCAGTGAGAACTGCTTGGGTTCTTGAGCAGGCGGGTATGGAAGTGCCGTATTTACTATCACATGTTCATGCTACGGCTGAAATGATATGTACCAAAGATGTGGTTAAGGTGAATGAGGATGATACTTTTCTTTCTGCATATCACTTGATGGTATCAAGTGGTGTTAGGAGTATTCCTGTAGTAAATGCGGAGAATAAGTTTTGTGGTTTACTCAAGTATTTAGATCTTCTTCAGCTGCTAATGCCTGTGGATGCAGATATAGAATCGGTAAAAAAGGTGAGAGCATCTCCTCTTAAAGTATCACAGACATTACAAGCTGAGGTAGAAGGTGCGGATTTATGTTCTGAAGAACGTGAAATTATCCAGCTTGTAGGAGCTTCTAGTGAGCAAGAGTTTACCAAACGAATCCAGCAGGCTAAGGAAAAAGGTGATGTCGGATCTTATGCCGTGATTTGTGGTGACCGTCCGGCTATTCAGAAAATGGCGATCGATGAGCATGTTCGTATGCTTGTAGTGACTGGCGGTTTTAAGGTAGCTCAGGAACTGGCTGACCAGGCAAAGCTCAATGGCGTTACTATTTTACATTGTAAGCAAGATACAGGTACTGTTTCTAAGCTGATCCGTTGTTCGCGCATGGTTTCAGAAGCCTTAGACCAAGACCTGGTAAAGCTATATGGTAACGAAACGGTCGAGAGTCTACAGGATCGCTTAGCTGATCTGAAGCAGAATATGTTCCCCGTCATTAATCCTTCCGACGAGACTTTCATGGGGATTATTACTCAGTCATCGCTCATCGACCCATTACGTATCAAGCTCATTTTAGTAGATCACAATGAGTTTTCTCAAGCGGTGAACGGTATTGAAAGCGCCGATGTCGTAGAGGTAGTGGATCACCATCGCCTGGCAGGTGATATCGTAACAAGTCAACCGATACGTTATATCAATGAACCTGTTGGCTCAGCTTCTACTCTTGTGGCTCGTGAATTTCGTTATGAAGGTCTAGAGCTTAGTAAAGGAGTCGCGACATGCTTAATCGCAGGGCTTGTTACAGATACTCTAAATTTAACTTCGCCAACGACGGCGGACTTGGATCGTGAAATATTACCATGGTTATGTGAAATAGCTGATTTAGATCCAGCTGACTTCACCGCGAAAATTTTTGAATCAGGCTCGTTACTAGCGACGTGCACCGCGGAAGAAGCGATTGATACGGACAGAAAGATTTTTGAAGAAAATGGAGCTAAAGTAAGTATTTCGCATATCGAAGAATGTGGCTTAAACCTCTTTAAAAATAGACATGACGATCTCATCGTAGAGCTTGAGAGAATGGTGGAAGCCGAGGGCTATGATCTTAATTTATTGATTGTTACCGATATCACGAGTCATCACAGTGTGTTACTCGCTCGTGGTAATGAAGGTATTATAAAAGCCTTACCATACGAGCGTGGTGATGACGGTATTTTCCAAGGGCCAGGAGTAGTTAGCCGTAAAAAGCAAGTGTTCCCAGCTGTCTGCCAAGCACTACGTAAATATGCTTAAGGTTCTACCGAATTTATATTAATACAAAGCATTAACTGAAGATGTTTCCACAAGAAATTATTGTTATTAAAGTAGGAACAGGTGTTCTTACCCGTGAGCAAGACGGCACATTAGATGACGCTTCACTCGTGAGGCTCGTGACAGCTGTTTCTCAGCTTGTGACAGCTGGATACTCCTGTGTCATGGTTTCTAGTGGGGCTGTAGGGGCAGGGGTTTCTGCATTACAGCTAGACGGTTATCCAGAAGATACCCCATCTCGTCAAGCTTGTGCGGCTGTTGGGCAGACACGCCTAATGCATGCATACGAAACAATGTTTCAGAAGTTTCAGCTTAATGTAGCGCAGCTTTTATTATCGGCTGAAGATTTAGAGAATGAGAAACAACGTTCTCATGTCATGGACACGCTGCACCGGTTATTACAGGAGAAAAATATCGTTCCTATCATTAATGAAAATGACTCCGTCGCTATCGAGGAATTACGAGTAGGCGATAATGATATGTTATCCGCAAAAGTCTCAGTGTTACTTGATTCCAAGCTACTAGTAATGCTTAGCACTGTGGACGGATTACAGCGAGCTGATGGTTCTATTATCTCAGAAGTTGATGACATTTCACAAATTGGAAATCATATCCGTGATGATCATGGAAAGTTCTCTATCGGTGGTATGGCCTCTAAGATTAAAGCCGTAAAGCTTGCTACTAGTGCTGGTATAACAACGGTTATAGCGGGTGGCCGTAACCCGGAGCAACTGAATGATATTGTAAATAATAACTCGGGCGGAACTAGATTTAAACCTGTATAGTTTCAGTTAGATTGAAGTTATTAGATAGTGGAAATTGAGGGTCATATTTTTTTCTCTTATCGTTGACGTTTTATCATCCTGAGAGTAGTGTATTGATTCTTAACCCCTTAAGATTTCTCTTTAACGAGTGATTACAGACACATCAATTTTGACTATGCACGATAGTGCTTTTTCATGGGTTCGTTGCGAAGGCAAAGGATCATTCATGAATAGCTCTATATTGAAGGAGTGGTGTGAAAGCGAAATCAAAAATGGAGCAACATGCGTTGTTGTAGATCTAGAGGCTTGCAAGGGAATGGACTCAACTTTTATGGGGACTATAGCAGGTGTTGCTATGCGTTTAATGAAAGTTCCAGATGGTCATTTGCAAATAGCTACACCTGGAGAGAAAAATAAGAGTTCACTGGCAGATCTAGGGCTGGACACCATTCTCGAAATAGATCCTGAAGATTCTGTTTGGCAAAGCCAAATCAAAGAAGTAAGAAGCAAGTTAAAGCCATGTGAGTCTACTTCTAGTCAGTTTGACACCGGTATCAATGTGCTCGAAGCGCACAAAAAATTATGTGAAGCCGATGAAGGAAATATAGAAAAGTTTGCTTCTGTATTAGATTGTCTGGAAGCTGAAGTTGACAAGAAGACGTTGTAATAAGGTATAGTTTTGTAAGCTGGGCGCGGTCTAGCACTTATTTAGTATTAATATCCTAATTTTACGGCTTGCATGAATAACTTTACCTTCTATTGTGTGTTTACTCAAGGTAAGCGAAAGCTTACTTAGTTAACACTAAATATAATATGAAACTTGTTAAAATTATTGCAATCGCAGCTGCAGCATGTGGCGTAATGGTAGCAGCATCATGCTGTTCATCACCAGCTCCTGAGGCAGCTCCAACTGTTTATTCTCCTTCTAAGTAATTAGAAAACCAACCCAATAAAAAATAAAAAAATAATATGAAAACTATTCTTATTCTTGCAGCAGTAGCAGGCGCAGCACTTTGTGCTTCATGTGGTTCATCTCCTGATTCAGTAATTCCACCAGCTCCACCTGTTTCTGTTTCTTACGGTGGTAAGTAAGCATTTGTATATTTAAGCTATCTAATAGCTCAGGGTGAATCATTCTTAAATGATTCACCCTTTTTTCTTGTCAGAAGGGGCTTAATCCTTCATTAAATTATCACTATCTTATGAAATTATTTAAAATTCTTGCAATGATGATTACTGCTATTGGCGGTATTGCTCTTTCTTCATGCGGCTGTTGTACTGGTGAGGAACGTCCACCAGAGCTTCGTCCTTTACCTCAGTTCAAAAACGTCACGATTGATTACGCTAAGTAATCAGCTGGTGATATAATTACCTTTTAAAAATCAGGTCATGGGTATCCATGGCCTTTTTTGTTGTGGAAAAATGGAAGTGGATTTTTTGCTTATTGGTCAAGGTATCGCGGGAAGCAGTCTGGCGTATTATTTGATTCAAAAGGAGAATAGAGTGTTAGTAGTGGACCGGGAGGATTTAGACTCCTCGTCTCGAGTCGCTGCTGGCCTGATTACACCTTTAACAGGACGGGGCATAAACCCTGCATGGAGGCAGGCTGAATATCTGCCTAAAGCCGTTCGCCATTATCGTCATCTTGAAAATGAATCAGGTGAGAGCTTTTACCATGATCAAGCTGTCAGACGTATTCTCTTATCGTCAAAAGAGCAGGTAAAGTGGCAAAAAAAGGCACAAAACCAAGCCCATTGGGGAGAGGAATGTGATACCAGTGATGATATTGTTAATAGTAGCTTTGGTGCTATTAAAATGAAGCACGGTGCGTGGTTAGACACAAAATCTTACTTGCGAGTTATTAGAGGCTTTCTACTGAGTAAAAGTGCCTATCGCGTAGATGACTTTAGTGAAGATGAACTTCAGCTTAATGAATCTGGAGTATTGTGGAGAGGTATTAAGGCGAAAAAAGTTATTTTTTGCCAAGGAGCCTATGGCTTGAGTGGTGGTAATAGTGTCAGTAGTTGGTTTGCTAATATTCCTCATAGAAGTGCCAAGGGGGAAATTTTATCATTACGGATTAAGGGTTTCCCATCAAATATTCGATATCATGCTAATGGATGGTTAGCACCTAGAGATGGAGGTGTCTGGAAAGCTGGTGCTACCTATGAATGGTCTCAGCTAGACACTAAGCAGACTGATGCGGGAGAGTTAGAAATTTTACAAAAAATAAAATCTATTCTGCCTGATGACTCCAAGGTGGAAGTCGTAGGTCATGAAGCTGGTATACGTCCTATTATTCGGAGTAGCCGGCCTGTAATAGGCTTACATCATGAGTTTGCTCAGATAGGTTTTTTTAACGGCTTAGGCTCTAAGGGGGCGTTAATGGCTCCAGCTACAGCTGAGCATTTTGCTTCTTACTTATCAGGTGAATGTGAATTAGATAGTGAGCTTACCTGGAGTAGCGAGTTAAATGTCATAGGTGAGAAAGAGAAGGTCATGAAAAAAATAACAGTAACAGGAAGTTTATTACATAAGGCTCATAAGGCCATTAAGCTAGTTGTCGAAGCTGGTGACTGTGTGATTGATTCTACTCTGGGGAATGGGCATGATGCTTTATTTTTATCTAAGCTTATAGGTAATGAAGGTAAACTAATAGGTTTTGATATTCAGAAAGATGCGATAGAGAAAACTGAAGAAAATCTTATTACTGCAGGTATTGAAAAAGATAACTTTCAACTATATCAGCTGAGCCATGCTGAGATTCTTAATACTTTGGCTTCTGATAAACATGAGGGCGAAAAAGTATCAGCTATTATGTTTAACTTAGGTTATTTACCAAGTGGTGATAAAGCGATTATCACGAAGATAGATTCTACCTTATCGGCTCTTCAGCAGTCTACTGAGTGCTTAAAAGTAGGGGGCGTCATCACGGTTATGTGTTACCCAGGTCATTCTGGTGGTGATGATGAGGCGAAAGCGGTAGTGGATTGGGCAAACCGGCTAGATGAGGCGGATACAGGAGGCTTTCAGGTGAGTTGTTATTGCCGAGAAGGTGCTAGGGAGACGACACCGTTTTTGTTGGTCGTAAATAAGCATTCATAAAAAGAGCCAGTCTGCATCTAGCAAACTGGCTCGTTGAAACAATTTATGATCGTAATTTTAAACTATCCAAATGGATTGCCTTTTTCATCTGAAGCCTCTTTGACTTTCATCTTATACTTAGAGAGGACTTTTTCTAGCGCTTTTTGATCGAACTCCGCATTGTCTGTGTAATGTAGAACAATGTCTTTGTTGATGTATGCTGCTGAGATACCGTCAATCTTTTCTAAAGCCACACGGGCTTTATCATTAGTCTCTCCTCATCCTAAGCCTGACGCTGCTAACCTAAACATAGAGGTCGGCATAGGAAGTTCTTCTTCAGTAAAAGATGTAAGGGTTAAGTTTTTAGCTTTCAGTGCTGAAGCAACTTTATCCTCATCTAAGCTATGACCATCTTCCATGATCACAGTAGCGCGTAGGCCAGACAATAATACTGTCTTTACACCTTTTTGACTCTTAACAGCCGAACCGACTGAGTTAGTGATGCCTCATCCTTTACCGCTGACGTGAACGACGAATGCTGAAACGCCTTTAGCGTCAGCCTGTTCTGTGCTCGCTTTAGCGGCAGCCGGCTCAGCGTGCAATGGTAGCACAGCAAAGCTAGTGAGTGCTAGCGAGGTGATTAATATAGTTTTTTTCATGCTAATTGTAATTAGTTTACAAGACATTACTATACTGGGAAAATATTTTTGCAAGCTGTTGAACTACTTTTTTAGCAAAATAAGTTTCTAACGAGCTAGTTTGTATTGGCGCTACACTTATGGAGTTTATGCTACTTCGATAACCATATTGATCTCAACAGATACGTTAAGCGGTAGTGCAGCCGCTCCCATGGCTGTTCTAGAGTGAATACCTTTGTCGCCAAATATTTCGACTAGTAGGTCAGAGCATCCATTAATAACAGCTGGGTGCTGGTAGAAGTCAGGCTCGGAGTTAACAAACCCTCCAACGTTAACAATTTTAGTTATTTTATCTAAGCAGCCGATCTCTTCTTTTACAACAGCTAGTCGGTTGAGAGTGATTAACCTAGCTGCTTCTTGAGCTGTTTCTAGCGATGTAGCTGTAGGGACTTTACCAATGTAAGTATCGTCATCTAAGGGTGGGATACCGCCAGCTAAGAAGAGCAAATTACCAGATCTAGTGCAGTTTACATAGGAGCCTGCAGGTGCAGGTGCTTCAGGGAGAGTGTAGCCGAGTTCTTGGATGCGTGATTCTATAGACATAGGGTGAGTAAGTATTTTGAAGTTAAATTAGTTATTAAGGTGGAGCTGCAAGTTAGGCATTTTTATTTGCTAGTGAAGCCGCGACAAAGCCTGAGAAGATAGGGTGGGGTTGATTTGGTCGTGACTGGAACTCTGGGTGGAACTGTGCACCGATGTAGAATGGGTGGTCTGATATTTCGACGATTTCTACAAGACCCTCGTCAGCAGAAACGGCACTAATAGTAAGACCTGCAGTTTCGATCTGCTCACGGTATTCTGGATTGAATTCATAGCGATGGCGGTGGCGCTCACTGATGACTTCAGCTTGATAGAGTTCAGCGGCTTTGGTTCCTGATAAGACCTTGGCGTCACTTGCTCCTAAGCGCATCGTTGCGCCCATGTCATCAATTCCTTGCTGTTCTTCCTGAAGTGAAATGACTGGGTGAGTGGTGTTTTTATCAAACTCAGTGGAGTTAGCATCGGCTAGGCCACATGCATTCCGAGCAAACTCAATGGTGGCTATCTGCATGCCGAGACAAATACCAAAGAAGGGAACACCGTTCTCGCGAGCATATTTAGCAGTGAGAATTTTGCCCTCAGTGCCACGGTCGCCGAAGCCACCTGGTATGAGGATACCGTGGACATCTTTGAGATACTCTTCTGCACCATCTTTTTCGATCGCTTCAGCTTCTAAACGCTTCAGGACGATTTTTGTAGTGTGTGCAGCACCTGCGTGGGTGAGTGACTCATAGATTGATTTATAAGCGTCTTGCAGTTCGATGTATTTACCAACAACTGCAATATTAATTTCATGTGTAGGGTTGATAATGCGATCTACAAAGTTAGACCATTCCTTTAGATCCGGCGTTTTTGATTCTAGGCCTAAACAGTCAGTTACGAGGCGGTCAAACTTATCTTTACGTAAGTTAAGTGGGCACTGGTAAATGGTGTGCTCAACATCACGGAATGCGACGACGTTTTTCTTCTCTACATTACAGAACATAGCGATCTTCTTACGGTTATCTTCGTCTAGATCGTGCTCTGTTCTACATACAATAATGTCTGGCTGGATTCCTATTTCGCGGAGTTTAGCCACAGACTGCTGTGTTGGTTTTGTTTTTATTTCACCAGCGGCACGGACAAGAGGGAGTAGTGTGACGTGAACAAAACATACATTTTCACGCCCCACCTCTAGAGAAAACTGTCTCAGTGCTTCTAGGAATAAATGTCCTTCGATGTCGCCCACAGTTCCTCCAATCTCGGTAATGATCACATCTGCATCAGAGCGTAATGTAAGATCGTTAATACGTGCTTTGATTTCATCTGTGCAGTGGGGGATAAACTGAACCGTTTTACCAAGGTATTTACCCTTACGCTCATTACGAATGACATTTTCAAATACCTGACCTGATGTGAGGTTGTTGAATCGGCTTAAGGTGCAGTTAGTAAACCGCTCATAGTGACCTAGGTCGAGGTCTGTCTCAGCACCATCGTCTAGGACATAAACTTCACCATGCTGAAATGGAGACATCGTTCCAGGGTCTACATTGAGATACGGGTCAAATTTCTGAAGAATAACAGATAGGCCACGGTACTCAAGTAGGGTTCCGAGAGATGCTGCAGCGAGTCCTTTTCCTAGTGAGGAAACAACTCCGCCTGTAACAAAGATATATTTAGTAGGTCGAGCCATGATGATAGGTAGTGAGTGTTGTTGAGTAGAGGGGATTATTGAAGAAGGTTTTCGATTGCTTGAGCTTGTTCTAGAGTATCTACACCAGGTGATGTGTCGTTTGTAATGAGCACTTTGATACGGGAGTTATTCTCTATAGCTCTCAGCTGCTCTAAAGATTCAGCGATTTCTAAAGGAGAAGGTTGCCATGTAATGAACTGATCTAGAAAGTCACGGCGGTAGGCGTAGATCCCCTTGTGCCTATAGTAAACAAGCTTAGAGTCTTTATTACGACAAAAAGGAATGGGGCTACGTGAAAAATAGAGAGCTTCTTTGTTTAGTGATAAGACACACTTTACGACATTGGAATCGTGAATCGATTCATAGTCTGCTTCAGGGCTCATAGGATTAGCCGCTGTTGCCATGGATATACCGTCGTCATGATGAAGTGCCTGAGCTAGCTCATCAATAAGAACCGGGTCAATCAGCGGTTCGTCACCCTGGATGTTAATGATATAATCAGCGTCAGGTAGCGACTTAACGGCTTCCGCAATACGGTCTGTTCCAGTGAGATGATCTTTTGAAGTCATCACTACTGCAGCGCCGAATTTTTCCGCGGCATCATATATACGCTGGTCATCAGTAGCTATAACCACTTTGCCTAACTGCGAACATTCTTGGCAACGTTCCCATACGTGCTGAACTAAAAATTTACCAGCTATGAGGTGAAGTGGTTTTCCAGGGAAACGTGACGAGTCCCAGCGTGCTGGAATGACGCCTACCGTGCGATCAACCATGCTTGTTCCAGATGTAATATGAATGCTCAAATCTGGAAGTGACTTATGAATGACAGAGCGAAAACAACAAGACTGAATTCTATGATTAGACAAGTTTTTCAGTTTCGTGCCAAATAATGGTTTAAAAGATATCTTATTAAGACCTACTAAATATCAATTTGAGTTTGGTATAGGAATAGACCTCTGATAGTGTCCGCGCCTATGGATAAAGCAGTTCACGAGTATTTTACCTATATTGATTGGGGTGTGGTAGCTTTTTACATGATTCTGACTACATGGTTAGGGCATAAGCTTTCTGGCAAGCAGTCGAGTATCAAAGATTTTTTCTTAGGTGGTAGAACTTTACCATGGTGGTCTGTCAGTGGCTCGATGATTGCAACTGAAATCAGCGCACTTACTTTTATTGGTGTTCCTGGGATCGTTTATGCCATGGAGGGGAACTGGACCTATCTCCAGTGGGGATTTGGCTCTCTCGTCGCACGCTTTGCGGTAGCCTATTGGTTAGTGCCTCTGTTTTATGAAAAAGAAATATATAGTCCCTATGACTTTATGGGAAATAGACTGGGTGAGGGCGCTCGACGATTAGTCACAGTCTTGTTTTCACTTGGTTCCGTATTAGGGCAGAGTGTTCGTGTATTAGTAACTGCCATTATTCTTCAGGTGGTTACAGGTTTAGACGCGCCTATTTGTATTTTAGCTATTGGTTCGATAGCCGTGCTTTGGACCTTTATGGGTGGTATGCAGACGGTGATATGGACCGATGTTATCCAGTTCGGATTATTTATATTTGGCGGCTTACTGGCTCTGTTTTTACTAGTAAATGATTTGGGTTGGGGACAGATCGTGGAGCTGAACCAGATCGAAGTTGATGGTAAGCCTGCCGATAAGTTACAGTGGCTAGACTTTACTACCCCATTCCAAGACCCAGGCTTACGTTATACGATGTGGGTAGCTCTGATAGCGATGCCGTTTCAGAACTTTACTGCATTTGGTGTGGATCAGTTAAATACACAGAGAATGTTTTGTTGTGGATCTGTAAAAGAAGCACGTAAGGCGATGTGCTGGAGTGGTATATCTCTATTCATCACCTTACTAATGCTAGCAGTAGGGGCAGGACTATTTGCATGGTATCAGGTATACGAACCTACGGGTGCGATTGCTGAAAGTTTTGAAAAATCCAATAATGTCTTCCCTACATGGATAACCATGGAGGTTCCGGTAGGACTCAGTGGTTTAATTCTTGCTGGCGCTTTTGCCGCAGCTATTTCGAGCTTAGACTCTATTTTGGCAGCATTAAGTCAGACCAGTTTATCCATTATCTTTGGTAGAGAAAAGCTAGAGGAAGAAGGTAAAGGCGTTGAAATGGTTCGCATCTCACGTATTGCTGTTTGTATATGGGGAATTATTCTGACTTTAGCAGGCTTGGTTTTATGGGTGGTTTATGAAAAGAACCCAGATAGTGATCTGATCGGGCTAGCCTTTGGTATGGTAGCATATACATATGGACCATTATTAGGTGTGTTATTAGCTGCTATTATCCCTTTCAGGAGTCACATCATTGGCCTCTTAGTAGGCACGACACTTTCTGTATTATTAGTGGCGTGGTTTAGACCTGAGTTACCATTGATATTTGATACACTTGGTATGAAGGGGTTTGCTGAAAATATCGTGAGCTCTAGACCTAAGCTAGCGTCAGAATGGTTCTTCCCGATCAATGCTAGTTTGACCTTAGTATGTGGTTTGCTTGGTGGTTTGTTTGCTTGTCGAAAGAAGCGTTAAAAACTCTTGTTTTATAAGGGATTACTTAGGGTTTGATAGTTGTTCTTCAAGTCTAACGATTCTTGTTAGGGAGATGTTTTAGTGATCTTTATTAAAATTCAGGTCAAGTTTTTTAAAAAGTTTTGTGTGGAACCTTTGTGGAATACAGAACACAGGTTTTTTCATATTTTGAAGGTATAAAAAGTTTTGCAAAAAATGGATTTTAGGGGCTTTATTTTCATCCGTTGCAGCTGCAAAACGGCACTGTAATAACCCCATAGGTTTCCCTCTCTACACATCTCCAGATTTTTAAAAAAATATGACTGATACCACTGCTCCATTAACGAATTCTCGATCATTAGCTTCTGAAGGGAATGTAAATGAACAGGTGAACTCGAATGAAATTTGGGCAAAGGTATCGGATATTTTAAAAAATCTTGTGAGTGATGATGCATATCATCGTTGGTTTGAGTCAGCTGAAATTATTACTATATCAGAAACAGAAGCGATACTAGCTGTGGCTAGTGATATGCACCAGGTATGGATAGAGACAAACTATCTGCCAGAAGTTCAGTCAGCTATATCTCAGGTATGTGACATGCCTCTGAAGGTTAAGATTCATGTTTCTCAGACCGCTCAAACGATGCCAGAAGATCAATTTTCTCAGGATAAGCAGGACGAGAAGCGAAACACGTCAGAGCCGAACGCTAGTGTTCAGTTTACAGGAAACACAGATTCAAGCTCACTTGATTGTGAAGTTGTCTTTGGTAAGAAACTGAAGCAATCAGGATTGAATCCGCAGTTTGGCTTTGACCGATTTGTAGTGGGGCAGAATAACGAGTTTGCTCACGCGGCATGTATGGCTGTAGCTTCTGCTAAATCACCAATTTATAACCCGTTATTTATTCACGGTTCATCTGGTCTAGGTAAGACACACCTTATGCAGGCTATTGGTCAGCGCCTGATGAAAAATAATCCATCGGCTCGCGTAGTTTACTTAACGTGTGAAAAATTTATTAACGAGTTTATCGATACTGTTCGTAAAGGTTCGCTAGAAAAGTTTCGTAAGAAGTATCGCCGTGCAGATATTTTATTAATTGATGATATCCAGTTTCTTGGTGGAAAAGAGCGCTCACAGGAAGAGTTTTTCCATACATTTAATGAATTGCTAGATTTACAAAGCCAAGTAGTTATCACTTCTGATCGTCCAGCTTCTGAAATTAAAAATATTGAGCCACGTCTTATTTCTAGATTTGAAAGTGGTTTGACCGTTGAGCTTCAGCCTCCGGGAATGGAGACTCGTTTAGCCATTCTTCAGCGTAAGATGGATGAGTGGGATGTAAAAGTGAACAATGATATTCTTACGATGCTGGCTGAGCGTATTCAAAGTAATGTTCGCAGACTCGAGGGCGGTTTAGTTCGCATCGCCACCTATGCATCATTAGGTAATGAGCAGGTAACACAGGATCGTGCAGAGTTTTTACTTAAAGACATTCTTCGTGAAGAAGGTCAGAAGAAGGTGAATATCGATGCTATCCAAAAAGCGGTAACAGATGAATTTGATATCCGTTTAGCTGATATGACCAGCCGCCGTCGCCCTACTAATATCGCTTTTCCTAGACAGATCGCAATGTATTTAAGCCGTAAGTTAACGCCCTCATCATTGATCGAGATCGGTGATGCCTTTGGTGGCAGAGACCACGGCACGGTTATTTATGCATGCCGTAAGGTGGAGGCGCGTATAAAAGCTGAGCCTCAGATCAAAGACAGCGTTGATATGCTTATCAATGCTCTGCAGAGAAAATAAGAGGACGGCTCAGAGAGAGCTGTTTTTTTCAAAAATTAGAATTTAGTATCTAGAGAATGGTGCATAGGTTATCTGCATGTCCGATACCGCTACCCGCACTCAGTTAAAAGAGCTTCTTATTGAGAAATCTGTTCGCACAGGAGAGTTTACACTCGCGTCTGGTCAAACTTCTGACCTCTACATTGATTGTCGTGTCACAGCGATGGATCCAGTAGGAGCTACTCTGATAGGTAAACTCGGCTGGGAAACCGTCAAAGCTGAGATTGCAGCTCGCGGTATCGAAGTAGACTGCATCGGCGGTATGACACTCGGGGCTGACCCTATCTCATTAGCTGTAGGTATGACCTCAGCATCTGATAACCAGCCACTTCAGGTTTTCACGGTTCGTAAAGAGCCTAAAGGTCACGGAAAAGGAAAGCAGATCGAGGGTAACTTCAAGTCTGGGGATACGATCGTGATCGTAGACGATGTTATCACAACAGGCGGATCTACCATTAAAGCCATGGACGTTATCGAAGCTGCAGGAGGTAAAGTCGCATTTGCATTAGTTTTAGTAGACCGTGAAGAAGGTGGTAAAGCCGCCATCGAAGCGAGAGGCGTTCCTGTAGTATCTCTCTTTTCAAGATCTACTTTATTAAATGAGTAGGTCGTTTGGCTGTAATTTAATACTCGAAAATATAACAAGGTGTCGCAGTAGCCAATCTGGGACGGCGCATTTTTAGCCACAGTTTTACCCAACTATAACAATTAGCCACGCGATCCATTATAGCCCGCTCCGTAGAGTTGGTTATTTTGATACATTAACACATCATGCATATTGAAATTATTAATACAGGTAGTGAGCTGCTATTAGGCTCTACGTTAAATACCCATGGTGCATGGTTAGGCAATGAGCTGTCTATGCTAGGTTTACGTGTTGAGCGTCAGACGACAGTTCCTGATGGTGATGCTATTAAGGAAGCTCTTGCTGAGGCGATGGAGCGTAGTAATGCTGTGATTGTCACAGGTGGCTTAGGTCCTACTAGTGATGATATTAGCCGTCAGGCCGCTGCTGAAGCACTGGGGGTAGAGCTTATTACTGATGAGGCGGCGCTGAGATCGATCGAAGCTTACTTTAAGAAGATAGGCCGTGTTATGGCGGAGGATAATAAGAGGCAGGCTTTAAATCCTGTAGGTGGTGATGTTTTACCTAATCCGAACGGAACAGCTCCGGGGATCTATACGCCACCGCGTATGAGTGGAGACCGTCTCTGTGCTTTATTTTTACTCCCTGGGCCACCGCATGAGCTTCAGGCAATGTTTTTAGATGAGGTCAGGCCTCGCATCTGTGCCTTAGCTGGAGTCGACCCTAAATCGAAGGCGCAGCAAGTGAAGGTATTAAAATTCACTGGGGTGGGAGAGAGTGATTTTCATCAAGCATTAGATGCAAGATTTCTAGAGATCCCTCATTTAGAAGTGGGATACTGTGCGAGACCTTCTGAAGTAGATCTTCGTCTGATCGGTGAGGTATCAAGTATTCAGCAAGCTATGAACTTAGCGAATGAAACATTTCCTAACAAATGCTTTTCAGAAGACGGTGAGTCACTAGAGAAAGTGGTGGTAGATCTACTACAGGCTAAAGATAAAAAGCTATCGACAGCAGAGAGCTGCACGGGCGGGCTGATATCGAGCAGGATTACAGATGTTTCAGGGGCCTCTCAGGCCTTCACTGCTGGATATATTACTTACGCGAATGAAGCTAAGTCAAAAGATCTAGGCGTTGCCCCGGAGCTTATCGAAGCAGAAGGAGCTGTTAGTGAAAAAGTTGCCCTAGCGATGGCAGAGGGAGCTTTAAGGAAATCACAAGCTGATATTGCGGTCGCAGTTACGGGTATAGCAGGTCCTACTGGTGGATCTGATGATAAGCCGGTGGGCACGGTCTGGATAGCTATAGCAACGAAAAAGGGTTCCTACGCCGAGCGTCATCTATATGCTTTTAAGAGAGCAATATTTAAAAAATCAGTGAGCCAGCGGGCCCTGGACATGGTTCGCCGCGAGCTGGATTCAGCAGCGGCTCTCTAGATAGTCTTTCTGGTAGTAGGGGAGGTGATGCTAAGTTTTACCTTAGATAGTTTTTAGCATATTCAATGTCTCCTTGAGTTTATGGAGCGGATCACTTTGAACGAGTCGGGGGAATTTTTTACCACTGATGAAGATATATTCGCCGTTGCGTGTGAGCATGAGACGTTGCTCTCGTATTTCTACTGTGCTTATATTAGCGACAGATGCTATTAATTTGACTTCTGTAACGAGTAGTAGGTTATCTGCGTATTCAGGTATTTTTCCGAAGCGGTCTCGCCAACGTTTTTTTAGAGCGTTGAGCTCTTTTACATTAACCAGTTCCGCAAGCTCTCTGTAGGCTGATATTCGAAGTCGGGCTTCAGACATGTAGTAGGCAGGTATGTAGGCTCCTAGATTTCCAATGTGATCGAAGTCTTGGTCCTCAGCCTCGGAGTCTCTTTGGTTAGACTCAGCTTCATTGAAACATAAGAAATCGGCTCTTAGTGTGACATCCACCCTACGGCTTGTTTTACCTGACTTCAGACTATCTACAGACTGCCTGAGGAGTTGGCAGTAGAGGTCAAAGCCGACTGCGGCAATATGTCCTGATTGCTTAGTTCCTAGTAAGTTTCCAGCACCACGTATTTCCAGGTCACGCATCGCTATTTTAAACCCTGAGCCGAGGGCCGTGTATTGCTGGATAGCGTTAATCCGTTTACGGGCATCGCCATTAATAAGATCACTGGGTAATAGTAAAAGAGCATAGGCCTGTCCTCCAGCTCGACCTACTCTACCTCTTAGCTGATAAAGGTCGGCTAAGCCGAAGCGGTCAGCGCGGTCGATGATGATGGTGTTAGCATTGGGGATATCTATACCGCTTTCAATGATGGTGGTGGCGAGAAGGATATCGGCTTCGCCGCTGACAAAGCTGTGCATGACGCTTTCTAGCTCATCTTTTTCCATCTGGCCGTGACCGACTACGCTTGTGGCTTCTGGGACAAGTTTTTTGAGCATTTTCTGCACCATGTCGATAGTTTGAACTCGATTATGTAAAAAGAAAATTTGCCCACCACGCTTCATTTCACGCCGTATTGCATTTTTAATCACCTTCTCATCATAGCCATGGATAGAGGTATTAATGGGAACTTTACCTGGCAGCGGAGTGTCAATGGTAGACATGTCTCTCGCTCCCATCAGCGATAGGTAGAGAGTTCTTGGGATAGGTGTTGCTGAGAGTGTTAGGACGTCAATGCCCTTGAATATTTCTTTAAAACGCTCCTTATGCTTAACTCCGAACCGTTGCTCCTCATCAACAACGGCGACACCTAAGTCTTTATAAACAACATCTTTGGAAATGAGCCGGTGAGTGCCAATGACGATATCTACAGCTCCATCAGCGAGACCTTTTAACGTTTCCTTAACCTCACTAGGCTTACGGAAGCGGTTTAATAGTTCGATACGGATAGGGTAGTCACTCATACGCTCACGGAAAGTGCGCCAGTGTTGCTCAGCCAGAACCGTGGTAGGAACTAAGACAGCAGCTTGTTTACCTCCTGTTACCGCTTTGAATACAGCACGTATAGCGACCTCTGTTTTACCAAAACCAACATCGCCACAGATGAGCCGATCCATTGGCTTTTTCGATTCCATATCCAGTTTCGCATCTTCGATCGCTTCGCGCTGCCCTGGAGTGATATTGTGGTGGAATGAATTCTCGAACTCCCACATCCACCTCGTATCAGGTGGGTGCTGGTAACCAGATGATGTCTGCCGCTCAGCCTGCATTTGTAAGAGCTTAGCGGCGTAGTCGATGATAGACTTTTCTGCTGACTGTCTAGCTTTAGTCCATGTGTTACCACCTAGCTTAGTAAGCTCTGGCTCTCGGCCTCCTATGCCTATGTATTTGGATAATAGGTGGGAGTGATTGATGGGAACCGATAGAATAATGCCATCCTTGAATGTGATATGAATTTCATCGTTTCCTTCATCGTCTTGTTCGATCCCTTCATATTTACCAACACCGTATTCAGCATGAACACAGAGGTCTCCGAGCTGAATGTCTTCTAGTGAAGCCTGTGCTCGAGCACGGCGTTGGTGGTCTTGACGGTTTGATTTTCTTCTCGTTTGTGGACTTTGGTATCTACCAAAAAGTTCTGCGGAGGAAATAAAGGCAATTTTAGCCGAGGGGAGGGTGAAGCCTTGAACAAGATCGCCAGAAAGTGCTATGATGCTATCATTTTCAAAAAACTGCTCATTAACGAGCTCGGTAAAACGTTCTTTTTCCCCCTTATTTGAAAAGGTAATGTAGATGGACCATTGTTCCTTTTTCCAGTCAGCTATTTGTTGAAAAAATCGGTGTCGTCTAGCTTCATTTAGAACGAAATCGCCAGCATCATAAGTCCCTAGAGGACTACCAGCGGTAAATGCTTCAGCGTTAACGTTCTCACTTGTTTCACTGATAATACCATGAGCTTGGTCAGCGAGTGTGTGCCCAGCTGAGATAAGCCGGTCAGATACTTGAATGTAGTCAGCTACGGTGGCGTCAGCTTCAGCCTCTGTTAGTGTAAGCTCTGCAGATTTGAGCTTTCTGACTGAGACTTGAGTATCGAGGTCGAACTGACGCAGCGATTCGATTTCGGTATCAAAAAACTCAACTCTAATAGGTAGGGCTGCATGCCATGAAAAGATATCCAGAATACCGCCACGCCGTGCAACCTGTCCGTGGGCATGCACCTGAGTGACTCGTTCATAGCCACTGTCTATGAGCTGTTGTTCCAGTTTCTCTGGATCGTATTCACTGTTGATCTTTAGTTTAAGAGCCGCATTAGCTAGAGCTTCTGGAGAAGGTGCTGTGTCTTGAAGCGAGTCAGGAGAGAGGATGACTAGCTGCGGCTTCGAAGTAATGTTTGCATCGACAGCTGAAGTCAGTGTATTCATCACAGCTAAGCGCTCAGCGATGGTTTCAGGTGCGCCTGTTACAGCTGAGTCTGGTGTATCTGGTAGCTCAGGTAATACCAGTGCCTGGACGTTCCACAGCTCTACTTCTGAAGCGATACGATCACGCACACGTGGGTTAGCGTGAGTTAGCCATAGCCTCGATGAGGTCTTGGTATGAAGGTAGGAGCTAATGATTCCAGTGATGAATCCTAAAGAGGCATCGTCGATCGATTCGAGTAAAACGACTTCATTGTTTTTAGCTGTAGACTGCTGCACGAGCTTGGCTAATCCATTCTTCAAATAAGGAATAGTGAGCACCTCAGAGATGCCTGGCTGTTCAGTAGACAACGCAGAGTTCTGTTTATGTTTTGATCCAGCCAATCTAAAAAGGGTATAGTATTAGAATATGAAGTGAGCAAGAGTGCATCTCGATGTTTATTACATCTTTTCTCAAATCATCTCTTTCGTTTGTACTTAATGTGGGTTAATAATGAGATATGAAATGGAAGTCGCTGATAATTAATCGCATAGGTGCTGCTTTTGCTGTCAGCTTACTCATGGTGTCATGTAGTTCTTCTCCTGATGCTCCGTCCTATATCGGTGAGCCTATTAATTACGGTCCACAGACTTCGACAGGAGTTCCTAAAACTGGTGACAATAATAACACTAGTCGAAAGGCGGCTAATACTCGTAATAGCTATAAACCAGCGCCTATATCACCAGAAAGGAACGCGGCAGCTCTCTATAAACAAGTTAATATAAAGAAAAACCTGATTCCAGCTGGTAGGCATGGTCGTAAGGTTAAGCGATATATGAAGCCTCGTTATATCACGATTCACAGCACACAGAACTATTCTCCTAGTGCTGATGCTTGGCAGCATGCTAAGGCATTAAATAATGGTAAGCTAAAGGCTCGCAAACGAAGAGGCGGTAATAGAATAGGTTATCTAACATGGCACTTCTCTACGGATGACACCGTAGCTGTTCAGCATTTACCAACTAATGAGCAGGGGGAACACGCAGACTTTGACGGACCAGGTAACAAATATAGTATTGGTATCGAAATGTGTGAGAATAGAGGCAATAGCCGTAGTGGCACGATTGAGAGGACAGCTAAGCTTGCCGCATATTTGATGTATAAGCACAAAATCCCGCTGAAAAAGGTTGTGCCGCATTACCACTGGCCAAGAGGCGGGGTTAGTCCTGCCCATAAGAATTGCCCACACTATCTATTAGATAACGGTAAACCAGGGGCAAAATGGAGAGGCTTCCAAGCTAAGGTGAATAAACATTATAAGGCTATTACTTCAGGTCGCTCCATTGGCCCTGAGACGTATAATAGTTCAGGCTATGCATCATCATCACGTTTTTCTTCAGGTATTACACCTAGCTATACTTCTAATTTACCACCAGGAGTGACTCGCAGCTCGTCGCCTACTTATTCTAGAGACTATTAATCTACTCGTTATTTGAGGCTCTGAAGGAAGGAATATGGATACAGGTAGTCGACTTTTGATTCTATAAAGGATATTGATTTTAACTGTGAGTGAGGTTTATTCAGATACGTGGTTTCAATGTGACCGATGCACTGTGTGCTGCAAGTGGCCAGGTGATGTTAGGTTGGAAGATGATGAAGTTGATAAAATAGCATCATTTTTAGAAATGACGACGGATGATTTCATTGAGAAATTCACCCGTCTCAGAACGAATAGGTCAGGTTTATCACTTATTGAAAAAGAGAATCATGAGTGTATCATGCTCGATGGGAAATCATGCCGTATTAATGATGTGAAGCCTGAGCAATGTAGAGGTTTCCCAAACCAATGGAACTTCCCTGGGTGGCAAGAGGTGTGCCAAGCTAAAGCAATACCGATGAAGCAAGCGATTAAAGACGGTTTAGTTAGTCCGTAGCGCCACTGGCTATTTATTTAACATTTGTGAAGTAATGCCACTTTTAGCATGTTTCTGAATTGACCTTAGCTTGTTAGTTCTCATATCATCTTTGATATGAAGGTTGTAGAGATCACAGCAGTATTTCAGTGTTTAGCAGACTCGACCCGCCTCAGGATACTGCGTCTACTGCTGACGTTAGAAAATACAGAATCAGACTCTATATGTGTTAGTGATTTTGTTACGAGCTTGGGTGAGCTTCAGTATAACGTATCTAAACAGCTTAAAATTCTTCAGCAAGCAGGCTTAGTAAAAAGTAAAAAAACAGGAAGGAATGTTTATTTTAGCCTAACAAATAGCTCGTTGGCAAAGGATGTTTTGGCAGTAGTCAAAAACTTAGTCGATAGTGAGAAAGTTTTTGCTGCTGATAAAAAGGCTCTGGCTCAAGCCTTAAGCAAAACAAAAAAATTATCCAAGACGAAGGTTAAGAAACAAAGTAAACCAGCTAAAGTGTCTCAACCAAAAGTTGAAGCTAAAAGCTCTGATGACTTACCGTCAAATTTACTATAGGTAAGGATAATACTCGGTCGTTTTATTAATCTAGTAGATTACTTATTTTATCTACTATTTCTTGTTGTTTATCGGCTTCCATTACTTTCTCTCCATCTGGCCAAGTTACATAGATGGTATCCATAGCAGCACCTTTTTCGGTGCAGATACGAGCATGAACGGTCACTAAACCAATATCTGAAATAGCTGAGAAGAGGTCATGAAGTAAACCAATACTATCAAGGGCTTGAATAGTAATAGCTGTACACTCAGGGCTTAAATCATTAGAAATATATACTCGTGTAGGGAAGGGGATACCTCCTTCACTACTGTCAGCGCGGAGGATATTTTTCTTTTTCTTAAGATATTTCTCAGGTTGATAAGTTGCGAGGTCATCTAGATCTTTATTAATAGAACGGAATGTCTCTAACACACGTTTACGGTCGCGCTCTGAGTTTACTGGCGTGTGGTCAGCGGTACACACTTGGAAGATATCACAGACGACTCCGTCTTTGCGGGTGTATACATCGGCACCTATAATATTGATATTCTGAGCGGCGAGAGAACAGCATACTTTTTCGAGTAAAAGGGGACGGTTCCAAGCGGCAACAACGAGCTCTGTGTGTGAGCGGTCATCACGATCTATCCAGCTAATATTACATTCAAAGGTGTTTTCTGCCGAGGCTTGGTCAGAGTCCAGAAACTTTTTCATAGCCTTAATGTGAATGGCTATATTTTTTGATATACGGAATCTGAAGTAAGCTGATGGCATGAGCTCGAAGTGACGCTCCATTTCCTCATGGTATTTTGCTGAGAGTGTTTTTCTACAACCTTCCTTTAGATTGTTTTTTTGATCTGTAAGGTCAGCTTTGAACTTTTCTTTACCATTTTTCATCCACTCCCTCGTAGACTTGTAGAGCTGGAGCATTAGACTTTCTTTCCACGGGCTCCATGCTTCGTCATTGGTTCCGTTCGAGTCAGCCCAGGTGAAGAGAAGTAAGGTATCTAGGTTTGTCCGATCCTTCATGATACCAGCAAACTCTTCGATAACGGATACGTCATCTAAATTCCTACTAGTAGCATACCTCCAGAATGTAAGGTGATGGTCTACGAGGAACATGAGTAACGTTCTTCTACCTCCAGTAACTTGTAATCTCTTACATACCTTATCTGCTAAAATGGTGGAGCCGTCAATGTGCTCCCTAACATTTTCTGCGCGTCCAGAGTCATGTAAGATTAGCGCTAAGTAGAGCGCGTATGGATCCTCTACATCTGATAAAAGCTGTCGATACAATGATCGATCAGGGTCTCCATCCATAGGTGGGTCCGTTAAGATGTCTAACATGTCAATGCAGCGTAATGTATGCTCATCAGCTGTGTAGCGGTGAAAAAACTCGTGTTGAACTAAGCAGTCCATAGCTCCGAATTCAGGCATGTAGTTATCTAGTACCTTTGTGCGGTGCATAAGACGTAGTATCCGCGCTACCTGTCCTTTTTTCTCAAGGATAGACCTGAATGTCTCTCGGTTTTTTGTATTATAGCGGAACGATTTATTGATCGCCCGGGATGCTTCATGAATATACCTTCTAGCCTGTGGGCTAAGCTCTAGCGAGCGAAGCTGACAGTGCTGAAAGAGTTTCATCAGCTTGTGAGGGTCTTTATCGAATACCTTGAGATCTTCGATGAAGAGGCGTCCATTTTTTGAGAAAAAACCGTCAAATTTCTCTATCTTAGACTGCTTCTTAGACAGTTCTATACCTAGAAAAGTATTACCACTCTTTTCTTGGCTTTCGATTTCAAAATACTCCATCAGTGATGTGCTGTGGGTGTAGATCGCTCTCGTATGACGATAGTAGTCACGCATGAACTCTTCACATCTACGTAGAATCGTTTTCTGAGGGTAATGAAAGTTAGTTGCGACTACACCTTGGAGTCGAAGCGTTAGGATGTCGGTGCCTCTGCCATTTTCGTAGTGGAGTTCGTTCCTCACACGGTGGAGAAAGTCGTATCCTTCCTTAAACTGTTGACTGGTGCTTTTTGTAATAATCTTGGCTTCTACTAACTCTTCTAAGCTAGTATAGCCACGTTTGGCACGAGCTACCCAGAGGACGTTTTGGTAGTCGCGGAGACCACCACAGCTTTCTTTGACGTGTGGTTCTTGTAGAAACACGGTGCGAGAGTATTTAGCATGTCTACGGCGAAGGTCTTCGCGCCTCAGGTCAAAAAATGCGTCTTGTGCCTTCGTGGTGCATTCACGGTTAAACTTATCTTTAAACTTATCATAAAGTTTCTGATCACCAACGATGAGGCGAGCATCCATCATGGCTGTTTTATTCTGCTGATCTTTACGCGCTTCAGCGATGCATTCCGAGATCGAGCGGCAGGCGTGACCGACTTTGAACCCACCGTCCCAGAGGATGTAGAGGATTTCTTCAATAATGGAGGTGACTACAGCTGGTATCTTGTGAGCAGGCTGGGGGAGTATAAAGAGTAAATCTAAGTCTGAAGATGGGTTAAGGTGGGCTCTACCATATCCTCCCTGTGCTACCAGAGCGAGTTTCGGAGGTTTATTTCCTTCACCGTGCTTGGCTAGTGCAGCCTGAAACATCACATTGAGGATAGCATCTATCAAGTTAGCTCTAGCGGATGCTATCTCGAGTCCTCCGGCTCCCTTTTGGTGGCGTTCTAGTATATTAGCTTCTTCGTTCTTGATAAAGCTCATGACGAGCTCAGTGCATTCGTTACGAGTGAGCTTTCCGCTGATGACGTTGGAGAGCTCTTTGGCGGCTTGGTTAGTTAGGCTAGACAAGGCTTTGTAAATTTAGATATGAAATGAACTATTTTCTTTCGCCCTTTGGTGTGGAAAGAAAGGTTTTGATCTCGGAAAGCTCGCGTGTATTGAGCACATCTTCTCTTCGTAGCCATCCTTTGCGAGCTAGTCTGACGCCGTAGGCTAGATATTGAAAATGGTCTGTATGGTGAGCATCTGGATTAATGGAGGTAAGTAGACCTTTCTCACGTGCCCGTGCCCAGTGCCGCCAGTCCATGTCGAGACGTTTGGGGTTACAGTTTAGCTCAATGATGGTGCCTGTGCTGATTGCGCAGTCGATGATTTTGTCAATATCGAGTTCGTAACCATCACGTCTGAGTAAGATTCGACCTGTTAGGTGGCCGATCATTGTAACGTGTGGGTTTTCCATCGCTCTGATGATTCGAGCTGTTTGTTCGTCTTTTGGGAGCTGGAATGAACCGTGGATAGATGCCACGACGTAGTCGAGCTGCTCTAGAATAGAGTCTTCAAAGTCTAGTGTGCCGTCTTTTAGGATATCCACTTCAGATCCAGCAAAAAGTTGGAAATCATCCCACTGTGTATTGAGCTCTTGGATCGCCGCTACTTGCTTGAGCAGTCGGTCTGGGTAGAGACCATTGGCCTGGAACTGACCCTTCGAGTGGTCTGATATGCCAAGGTATTGCATACCATGTCCCTGCGCCTCTGCTGCCATCTCCTCAAGTGTATTTTTCCCGTCAGATGCAGTGGTATGGTTATGAAACGTGCCACGGAGGTTTTCTAACTCGATCAAACGTGGTAGTTCACCAGCGTCTGCGGTTTCTATCTCACCACGGTTTTCTCTTAATTCAGGCGCTATACGTTCTAGCTGTAATGTGCGGTAGATATCGCCTTCGTCATTCACCTTAGGTGCATTTGGCGTTGTTTTATCTTTTGGTGTGAACCCATATTCATTCAGTGACCAACCATAGCTAAGTGCTCGTGATCTAAGCGCCACATTATGTTCCTTACTACCTGTGAAATATTGTAGAGCGAAAGGGAATTGATCGTTACTAACAGCTCGTAAATCACACTGGAGACCGTTCTCTAATCTAATAGCCGCTTTAGTATCACCGCAGGCGATAATGGAGTGAACCTCTGGTAGCTGAGTAAAATATTCGGTTAATTTAGTAGGTGATGATGTTGCTACGAGAAAGTCTAGGTCGTGTAAAATCTCCTTACTTCTTCTGTATGAACCTGCAATAGCGGCTTGATGAACCTCAGGGTGCTGACGGAGTGTTGCTAAGATTGTTTCAGCGATAGCGGCTACATCTCCCAGTAAGAAAAAGTCTGCAAACTGTTCTTTGATCGCTATGGCGGCTAGCAGTTTTTCTATTGATTTAGCGCCGAAGCCAGGGAGTTCAGCGATACTGCCATCTTCGCAGGCAGTCTTTAGTGCGTTAATAGAATCGATACCCAGTTTGTCATAAAGCGCTTTGACTTTTTTAGGGCCTAAACCTTGAATGCCGAATAGTTCAAAAAGACCTTCGGGGAACTCGGCTTTAAGGTTTGTATGGAATTCGAGTGAACCTGTGCTCGCCAACTCATGAATTTTATCCTGAAGCGCAGCACCTATTCCCTTGATGCCTTTTAAGTCATTAGCTTTCGCTTTTGCTACGATATCGCCGTCGTAGTTTCTAACTGTTTCGGCGCCGTTTCGGTAGGCTCTGGTTTTAAAAGGGTTTTCACCTTTCAGCTCCATGAGAAGGGCTATTTCATCCAGAACATCAGCAATGCTATCGGGAGAGATATTCATAGTGGTCACTTAGTATGTTGGACGTAGTGTTAAGCTCTTGAAGTTAAAACGGTCACTAGGGGAGAATAACCAACCAGGCTTTTTATTAATCACCTCATACTTAGTTAGTAGAAACTCGTCTAAGAATTGGTTGCTGTTTACCTCGTAGACTTTCTTACCCGTATATTTACCGTAGATTCTGTATTCATAGTTCTGGTCAAAGCCATAACGTTTATTACCTGAGCCAGCCTCAGGGAGACGGTCAGGTGTATGCTTTTTACTCTCGTTCATAATTACAAGCTTTGAGTTGTATGGATTTTGGCGCGGCTTGCGGAGATATCCCCAGAAGCGAGTATGCTCTACATGATAGCGTCTACCGTAGTAGAAGTCACCAGTAGGTTCTGTAGCGATCTGGGCTTTTCTTTCTGCTGAGGTAGGTCCTCCCATATTTCCTCTACCTGAACTACTCGTAGTAGGGCCGCATGATTGAAGTACAAAACAAGCGAGTGAAAGTAAACTAAGTGATAGCAAGTTCAGATATTTTTGCATGGGCGATGGTATAATTTAGATAAGCTAGGATGACGATCTTAATTATAATTGATCATAAAAAATGCTAAAGGTGTCTCGTTGATTAATATCACCCGTCTTATAGCCTTTCATGAACCAGTGCTTCCTCTGCGCTGAGGTGCCATGGGTGAAGAGGTCGGGTTGAACGTGTCCGTGAGCTTTGTTCTTGAAGTCGATCGTCACCGATGGCTTCTGCTGCCTTCATCGTTTCTAGGTAGGCGCGCATCTCGTCATTCGGTGCTTTTCCTTTTGTTTGAACTACTTGTGATGAGCTGCGACCACTTGATAGTCCCATCATCTGTAAGGGGCTTATTTTAAAGACAAAGCAGGCGATGATGGCACCAAGAATGACCACAATACGAGTTTTACCACTTGTTCTTCTGATTAATGTAAAGGCGACACCAGCTAGCGCGCCACCACCTACACGGCCACCCGATCTGGAAACTCTCGTGCAACGGCGGTCTTCTACATTGCTACTGCGTCTTCTACCTTGCCATTTCATAGTGTGTTTCTAATGAAAAAGAGGAAATAACACAATCGGTAAATAGCTGGATATTGACCTGTTTAGGGGGTGAAAAGTGTAGATTTAGAAATAAATTACATTTTACTGAAATAAGGAATTGTCAGAAGCTAATTCATGCGTATATTGCGCCCCACTTCAAGGGGGCTGTAGCTCAGTTGGTTAGAGCAGAGGACTCATAATCCTTTGGTCCAGGGTTCGAGTCCCTGTGGCCCTACTTTTGAAGTGTTATTTTCCCGCTAAAGATCAATCTCTTAGCGGGTTTTGTGTTCTTGGATATCTCGAGCCGGTTAAGGGTTGTATGCTGTTAAGAATAGCTGTTGCAGTTTATTGTTCCTGTATCAAGCTCGTTGACAGTGAAACGTGAAGTCCTTTCTGAGATATTAGAAAGGTGTAAAGTTGAATGAAAATACTCTTATACACAATACTGGCTTTAGTAGCATTTGCTGGGAACTCGATCCTTTGTCGTATGGCTCTGGGCGGTAACGCTATTGATCCAGCGAGCTTTACATTGGTGCGGCTATTGGCAGGTGCTGTTGTGTTAGCTGTTATTCTAAAGCTAAAGACTAACAGTAGAGGTGTTCGTTCTCGAGGGAGTTGGCGTGCAGCTTTGATGTTGTTTGTTTATGCATTAGCCTTTTCTTATGCTTATCTGTCACTGAATACGGCAGCGGGAGCTTTGGTTCTTTTTGGCTCTGTGCAGATTGTGATGATATTAGTGAGTTTACTAAAAGGGGGGAAACTCCATTGGTTTGAGGTGATAGGAGTGGTTATCGCCTTTTCAGGTTTAGTTTACCTTGTTTTCCCGGGAGTTTCGGCACCATCGTTAGGTGGTTTTCTGCTGATGACTCTAGCAGGAGTTGCATGGGCGCTATATACTATCGCAGGTAAAGGCTCCGCCGATCCTTTATCCGATACCGCTTATAACTTTATCCGCACTCTACCGTTGCTAATACTGCTTGGAGGAGTTGCCATTATGCAGTGCGATATTACCTTGGGCGGCATTTGCTTAGCATTGTTATCTGGTGGAGTGACCTCGGGTATCGGTTACTCTATCTGGTATTCTGTTGTTAAGAAAATATCAGTTGTGCAAGCCGCCGTAGTGCAGCTTTTTGTCCCGATCATAGCAGCAGTAGGTGGCGTTATATTTGTAAATGAAAGCTTATCCTACAGGATCATTCTATCATCCATTTTTACCCTTAGCGGTATCCTGGTTGTAATGATATCCAGACAGCAGCAGGTAACTTCTGACCTTGATGTAGGTGAGTGAAGTTATTTTATGTAATCTAAAATAGCTTCTTGGGAGTTGTTCTCTAACATTTAGAAATGCGCTCCTAGCGTAGTCGGTAGTAATTATCTTTATTGTAGATAAAGTAGCAGTCTTTAGGGAGTTCTGTGATGAGATGAACCCGGTTCACAATAACGTGCACATGTTTTTGTGGTTGATCCTGATGGGCGACGATCACGGTCTCGTGGTCGCTGAGTCCCATCATTTCGAGGGACTCGTGAGCGGTAGACCGTGGGGATGCAACGGGGGAGGTTATCATTGTCGGCGTAGAGCACCGTAGCTTTCTGAAACTTGTGCGGCTTTCCGTTGGCATCGTGAAACAGACCGACTCCCTTGATTTCCTCTATGCGCTCTAACATATATTAATCCTGTTTGCTTGAAACAATTTTCCCTTCCTCTGGCTCGTAGCGGAACTTTGGTAAGCTTCCGTCGATGAGCTTCTGAATTGCTTCCTCGATGACGGGGAGGGGTAAGAGGAACCACTCCCTTGGCGCAACGTCGAAACCGAAACGATCCTTCAGTTGCAGATCAAGTCGCGCTGAGTCGAAGAATTTATGTAGAAGCTTTTCCAGTTTGTTTAAAGCCAGATTGGAGACTTTGTAAGTCTCAACGATTTCGACATCGGCGAGGAGGTAGGTTGGATCTTTTGCTGCATTTGTGACACGCTTTTTTACAGAGCCTTTGGTGATTCCAATCTTATGGATGACTTTCCGGTTCTTCGCGATGAAATCATTCTCTGATTTACTTCGGAGAACATAGACATAACCAACTGCTTGGTCACTTTCACCTTCTACAGAGGAAAATAATGGGCCTAAATCTTCGGGACTGATTATTCTCCGAGCGGCTTCATCTTCCCACAATCTCTTCTGAAGTGACCTGCGGAGCATTCTGCTTTCCGTTCCATTGTCAAAAATGACTCTCAATCGACGATCCTGGCGCCCTTCACCATTGATAAATATTTCGCTGGCCTGTTCGATATAGGCTGTCTGACCCTGAAAGATATAAAATTCACCAACTTCGATTTCCGATTTATCTTCGCATGGGATGATACATCGAGTGTTAATTTTAATATCGCTTTTTACTTGTGCGAAAAGTGGTTTGAAAACACCGAAACTCTCGCACGCCGTGCGCTGCGCGATTTCCTCCGCAGCAATTTTCTCCTTGGCGGATCGGACGTGCTTTAGTTCGGTGATGTCATCGGAATCATCCGCCTCAACACCCAGAGCG
>CAYNLE010000021.1:0-3044 GCA_964397975.1 uncultured Verrucomicrobiales bacterium
AGCTTTTGATATCAACGACGATGATATCAGTTCCTTAGGATAACTTGAGTATCAGCAATGTTTAAAGAGGCAAATTTTCATTGCTACCTATAGCAGTTCATATTAACAGTGTTCTTATGAGCATTATAAATGCATCTTGGCGAGACGATTTGGAAAATTCTCGTAATCTTTGCCAAAGGGAAGTGTTGGCTTATGGCTATCTCATTGCGTGGTTTGATAGTTGGCGATTACGAAAAGATCTGCAGCTTGACAGAGATGCGGCGAGGAGGTTCTGGCGAGAATCTGTCATGGCAAAAGAGCGGGAACGCTGGCAGCTAAACCAATGGGCTGAGGCTATGCGTTGGCTGCTCAACTGGGTAGATATTTGTCAACGAGAGGGTAAGGATGTGAGGACACTACCTGAGCGACTGAAGTATGCCGTTCATCATGCTGGAGCAAGGCGTGGCTTAGCGTTCAATACGAGGAGAACGTATGCTGGCTGGATCACCCGTTACGGAGCATGGGTAAAGGATGCCGCTGCGGCGATGGATGAGGCTAAGGCAAGAGACTGGCTATCTGAGCTAGTGACTCAGACTAACATTAGCTATGCGACGCAGAAACAGGCTCTCAATGCTCTGGCATTCTTTTTTAAAGATGTGTGCGGCATGCCAGAAGTGAATCTGGCAATAAGGATGAGGAAACGAGGCGCAAGGATCCCTGTAGTTTTATCCAAGGAAGAGGTTTTTAGATTAATTGAAAAAATAGAGCCTAAATATCGGCTGAAGGCACAACTTCAATACGGCGCTGGGTTACGTTTAAAAGAGCTCGTTCGCTTGCGGGTGAAGGATATTGATATAGATCGTGCGCAGATTACTGTGAGAGCTGGGAAAGGTGATAAGGATAGAGTCACGTTGATACC
This sequence comes from uncultured Verrucomicrobiales bacterium, assembly GCA_964397975.1. Classification (GTDB taxonomy): domain Bacteria; phylum Verrucomicrobiota; class Verrucomicrobiia; order Verrucomicrobiales; family Akkermansiaceae; genus Oceaniferula. The sequence continues at coordinate 899 of CAYNLE010000021.1, forward strand.
AGAGAGTATCAAAAATTTACTGGTGAAACAGCTCGAGCTATGCCGGCAGATATATGAGAAGGATCGCTTAAGTAATAGCGAGGGGGTTATGCTACCTAATGCCCTGACGCGGCAACGCCCAAAGGCAGGTAAATCCTGGCAGTGGTTTTGGCTTTTCCCTGCTAATAAGGAATCATTAGATCCAGAAAGTGGGATCAAAAGGAGGCATCATATTCATTCTGAGGTGTATGGAAGGGCTATTAGACATGCTGCTGAAAAGCTATCGATTCATAAAAGAATAAGCAGTCATGTGCTAAGACATTCTTTTGCGACTCATCTGCTAGAAAATGGTAGTGATATCCGATCGATTCAGAAGCTACTAGGTCATAGTGACGTGAAGACTACAGAGCTTTATACTCACGTAGCTGAGTGTGTAAACGGCTGCGGTGTAAAAAGCCCACTGGATGAACTAGCTGTGAATTAGGTTCCTTGAAAGCAGGGGTAAACACTTTGCTTTTTCCTTAGAGCAGAGGTCTGGAGGAGTTAGTGATTTGATAATCAATCGTTTGTAATTAAGTTATTTGTTTCATGTGGGTCTGATGCCAGGTTGTAACGCTGTGTTATTTCATCACTTTTTATATCGATGATTTTGTGTTCGTTCTTGGTAATCGATGATTTTAGTTTTCCCCAGTATGAGACGGCTTGTCCGTCAGACTTTTTAGTGGGGTCAAGTAGGATGTTGGTGAGCGAGGATCCCTGAAGGTGTATAGGTTTTTTAATATCAGCGAGGTCACAGAGAGTCGGGTAAATGTCGATTGTTTCTACGATTTCACTGGAAGGTGTTCCTGCTTGATTCATTGCTGGAAGTTTGATGCAAAGGGGAGAATGGAGAGCGACCGCGTAGGGTGAGTGTTTACCCCATATCTTATGTTCACCGAGGTGCCAGCCGTGGTCTCCCCATAGAATGACAATGGTGTTTTTGTCTGCGTCAGCTTGTTTAAGAAGGTCGATTATTTCTCCAATGTGGTTATCTGATGAGGAGACACAGGCTGCGTAGTGTTTTCTTAGCATGTCTGCTTGATGGGCGTTTTCTCGTGGGTCTACATCGTGCTGATACTGGGAGAGGAGTTCACGGCTAGCGTGCCAGAACTCATCTTTTTCTGGGTGGGTATTAGCTGGGATATCCGGGAGTTTAGTATCTTTATAGAGGTCAAGATACTTGGTGTGGCAAGCGAAGGGGAGGTGAGGGCGAATCAGCCCTACAGCAAGAAACCAGGGCTTATCCTGCTGAGTTACTTTTTTAAACTCTTCTCTGTAACCGTCCATGATGGCGTCATCTGGGTAGCGAGCGTCCTTGGCTTCCATCACTGGGGTCACCTTTTTTTTACGGGCTTGTCCATTTGCATATCCATGCATGAGCGCTTGAGCGTTTTTCCACTCGCCGTTAGACTGTGGAGCTGAGTCCCAGGCATTGGGGACTTCGGGGGTGTTTTTATTTGCCCAGTTTTTTCCCGTTAGGTTTCCTGGGTAGTGGGAGACTTTTCCTACAGCAGCAGTGTGGTATCCGTTTTTTCTAAAGTGAGCGGGTATGGTGGGTTGCTCTATGTGGTTGTGCTTAGGTATATATCCATTTCCTAGTTTCTCTGAGTTATCTGGGTAGAGACCGGTAAGCATGGCGTAGCGTGAGGCTCCACAGGTGGGCGCCTGCACATAGTGGCGTTTGAAAAGCCTGCCTTCACTGAAGAGTTTTTCAATATGGGGGGCCTTAATGTAATCTTTCCCAAATGAGGGGAGCTCGGGGCGGAGGTCATCAATACAGATAAGGAGGATATTGGGTCTTTTCTGAATAACGTCATTGTTAGGTAATTCAGCATTTAATACTGAGAGTAGGCTAATACCTAGAGCTAAGAGTCGCGTTATCATGATGATGAATCTAGCTGGGCTGAATAGGGCATCAATATAAAATTTGGAAGAGGGTTTTACCACGGAATACTTTGCTCTGATCGATCTTTGATTGTATGAAATGAATATTGAACTAATGTTTGATTTATGACACTGTTTTCTTAAATGATCAAAATCAGTATATCTTTTGGTATGAGTAGAATGTGTTGTCTCGCTGGGGTGGGCCTTCTGTTATCTGGGGGGATACAAGCTGAGGTGACGGCTG
>CAYNLE010000021.1:3144-31211 GCA_964397975.1 uncultured Verrucomicrobiales bacterium
GGTCAGAGTTGGCAGGAGATCTGGAGTGGTTTGAGGTTCAATAACGCCAACTTTTTCCTATCTGGATTTATTGCAGGATCATCACCAGATAGCGGTCTTACGATGACTGTAGAGTCGAATACTGCTGGTGCGGTGACGACGGTTAGCACTACTCTAAGTGATGTTACTGAAAAGGTCTTTGTGAGAGCTCTAGTGCAGCAAGATTGAGTCTGCCCAGGCCTATATAGCTAGGTATGGATCGAATCTTGCTTTTTGATCTCAGTAGTGTCAGATTTCTTGTCCAGCCAGCTGGCTGATACTATGAAAATCATTATTGTAGGAGCTGGAGAGATTGGTCGTCATATGGCGGTTTCGCTAGCGCGTGAATCACATAGCATCGTGGTAATAGAGCATGATGCCGCAGTAGCCGCAGAGCTAGAGCAGCAGATCGATGGTAGAGTCATTACGGGTGAAGGCTCTAGTGCAAATATTTTATTGGAAGCTGGTGTCGCTGAATGTGAGTTATTTCTAGCGCTTACTAGTAGCACGACGGTGAATATTATGTCGGCGTCTATGGCGAAAAATTTAAATGCAGCGAAGGTGATTGCCCGAGTGCACCCAGGTTTACAACGTGAAGAGTGGCTGTTTGATTACCGAGGCCACTTCGGGGTAGATCACATTTTTAGCCCTGAAAGATTAAGTGCTATTGAGCTTTCTAAGTTTATTAGAAATCCAGATTCGTTAATGGTAGAGGAAATCGCTAGAGGTAGAATCGAACTACAGCAAGTGAGGGTGAGTGAGCGAAGTGACGCTGTAGGAAAGGTTCTAAGTGACTTAAAAGCGCCAGAAAGAACACGTGTGGCGTCGATCACACGTGGTGGAGAGAGTTTTGTGCCAAAGGCGAGTGACGCGTTAGCGGCTGAGGATGTGGTGACGATCTTTGGTGAACCATCACGTCTTAGAAAGTTAGCTAGCCGACTACAGAAGGGCGGCGGAAAGAGGGATGAACTCAGAGTCGTCGTATTTGGTGGTGGTGAGTATGGGTTTACTTTAGCTCAGATGTTAGAAGGGTTTGAGTGTAAGGTTAGGATTATTGAAAAAAACCATGCTCGTGCTGAGGAGCTTACTGGAATGTTATCTGATACGACGGTGATTCATACTGATGGCACTGTGCTTTCCGAGCTCGAGGAGGAGCAGGTGGGTGATGCTGACTTTTTTGTAGCTACCAGCGGCAGTGATGAGGATAATGTGATGACTTGCCTGCAGGCGAATACCTTAGGTTCGCAGAGTTGTCTGACGTTGATCCACCGTGCTGATTATGCCGATGCTATTAGTAATAGTGGCCGTCACTTCGGGGTATTAGCTGCTATTAGCCCTCGTGAGGCATCTAGACGTGAATTAGAGCGCTTTTTAACATCTGATCAGTTTCATATGGTTAAGAAAATGGGGGCTGGTGATGTGATCGAGGTTGAAGTTGCTAAGGCTTCTATCGTCGCTGAGCATATGGTTTCTGAAATCGAGTGGCCGGAAGGCTGTGTATTGGTCGGCCGTATGAGAGGCTTGCATGCCATTGTGCCAGGTCCTGAGGATGTATTACGTCCAGGTGATATGGTTTATGCGATGGTAGCTTCTAAGGTCAGGCGCAAATTTCTTAAATTGATACGATAAGTAGTCGTTAATTCCCTAGCTCATAGATTATGAATTTCCGTTTACTAGCTAAGTTTCTAGGTGCTCTTTTGTTACTGGAGAGTGTAGCCATGGCAGCATGTGGTGTATTTGCTTTTTTTGACTCGGTAGCTGGTGACGAGGAGGCTATGAGGTCTCTATTTTTATCTTCAGGCATCGTTGCTGGGTTGGGAGGATTATTGATGCTTTCTGGTTTTGGTAAAACAGATAGGGTTCCGCGCCGTGAAGGTATCGTAGTTGTAGGGCTAGGGTGGGTGTTATGTGCGATCGTTGGGAGTCTGCCGTATATGTTAGGTGAGCCGAAGCTTAGTATGTCAGATGCTTTATTTGAGTCGGTCTCAGGTATCACGGCTACGGGGTCTACCATTATGGAGAATGATCCTACTACAGGTCGGGATATTGAGTCTTGGCCACGTGGTATATTACTGTGGCGTTCTGTAAGTCAGTGGCTAGGTGGTATGGGGATACTTGTGCTTTTCGTGGCCATACTTTCTTATTTAGGTATGGGCTCTAAGTCTTTATTTAGAAATGAGTCATCCTTTCAGACCGGGGAGTCTAGTACGGCACGTATTCGTGATATAGCGATGATGCTGTGGAAGGTTTATGTTTGTATTACCGTCGTTTGTGCATTGGGGCTGATGGCGATGGGTCTGAGTTTTTATAATGCGATATCGCATGCTTTTACCGTTGTTTCGACGGGTGGGTTCAGCCCTCATAATGCAAGTATTGGTTATTACTCAAGCTGGGGTAATAGCTGGTTAATCGAGCTCTGGCTTAGCCTGTTTATGGTGATTTGTAGTGTGAGCTTTTTAGTGTGGGTTGTTTTAATCCGGAGACGTTGGAATCGATTTTTTAAAGAGGAAGAGGGGAAGATCTTCGTGGCATCCTGTCTACTGGTATCGGTTATTTGTGCAGCTGGTGTTGCTAGTTTCCAGCAGATTGGTTTTTTTGAAGCGATTAGGTATACATGGTTTATGGTTGTTTCCATAGCTTCGACGACAGGTTTTAGCATAGTTGATTATACAGAGTGGCCGGCGTTTACATTGATATTACTGGCGGCTATAGTGTTTATGGGCGGCTGCTCAGGTTCTACTTCTGGAGGTTTAAAGGTAAGTAGGCTACTGGTGTTTATTAAGACGTCTCGCTTTGAGATCGTGAAGGCATTCCGTCCTCATAAAGTATTCAGAATGCAGGTGAATGGTAACTTTATTGGAGCTGAGGCTCGTTCTCAGACGGTGGTGTTCATCGCGCTGTATACCTTTATTTTTATTGTGTCCTGTTTTGTGGTGGCGCTATTGGAGATGAATAACGGGATTGATATGTTAACTGCATTCGGCTGTGTAGTCGCTACACTTGTTAATGTCGGGCCAGGATTCGGTGATGTTGGGCCTTCTGATAACTTCAGTCATCTGCTACCTGCTACGAAGGTATTTTTATCATTAATGATGATTATTGGCAGATTAGAGCTTTATGCCATTTTGGTATTATTCGTTCCATCATTATGGAAAAAATATTAAGGGCAGTATTTGTCTAGCGTTCCGTTGCTAATTTATAAAAACGTCATCTGGAGCTTCTGCGAGGACTCGGTGATACGGTGATAGCGTTCGTAGTATTTTCGCCCATAAATCACGATTAGGTCGCTCTGAAAGAAAATCTTTAGAGTAATCGGCCTGTATCCAAGTATGATCTTCCATTTCGCTCTCTAGCTGCCCTGCAGTCCAGCTGGAATGACCAGCAAAAGCAAAGATGAAGTGTCCTGGCTGATGCGTTTCTTGGCTAGCTTCGTGAGCTGAAATCTGGGTGGAATATTGGACGTTTGAACTTTGGCTGATCCAGATTTTAGCAAAAGTTAATTTTTGCTGGTCGACTGGGCCACCAATGTGGACATGTAAATTGTGTAGCGCTTGAAATTTTTCTGATTTCAGTAGGTCGCCTACACAGTGACTACTTGGGCGATTGAGTATATAGCCTTTAGCTTCTTCTTGGGGCAAATAGTTGGATAAGAGAATGACACTTTTTTTAAACATGCTGTCATGCATTCCAGGTGAGGCTAAGAGTAGCTGACCGTTATGTAGAGCTTGTGTTGTTGAGTCCATAAATGATATTCTTATAAAATAATAGCCATGCTTTCCATGAGAACAAGTATCTATCTGGAGTCATGATAGAGGGAATTGAGTTATTTAGTAAACTATTAGCCGATACGAAATTCCTGTGAGAGAGGGTGAATTATCTATTGCCAAGTTTTTTTCAAAGGTTAATGCTCGTTTATGAAATACTTTTTGTGTGGAATGACCTGCATTTTCCTACTTTCTTCATGTTCTAGTTACGTGCAGAAAAGAGCACAGAAAAGGTATGACAAGGCGAGGGAAAGAGAAAAGCAGAGTCAAAAGCAACAAAGCGCTGATCTACAGCAATATATAAAGGCGGGAGGTCGAGTTACTAGTTCGGAGCAAGCCCCAAACATCACAGCCGGTGTGGTTTCTGCTTCAACAGCTCGTGATTTAGGCATTACTGCCGCTGAAGATGTAGTTTGGGCTCCTGAAGACCCGAATAAAGCTATAGGGGAAGGTTTAGAAACGTTATGGGAGAAACCAGAGAGTAAGCTCTGGCATAAAGATTATAAGGAGGCATCGAGGTTATCTGAATCCTCGGGAAAGCCTTTGTTAATTTGGTTTACCGATACGGTGAAAAGCTCGATCTGTCGAAAGCTTAATGATGAGCTATTTAACACTAAAGATTTCGATGAATGGGCTGGAGATAATATCATTCGACTTACTATTGATACTCACTTTGGTACAACTGGCTTACTTAAAGATTATGAGGTTAAAAAGTTAGAAGAAATTAAAGCATTGAAGAAGCGTTTCTCTATTATGGGAAGCCCTACCGTTCTTATTCTAGCCCCACAAGGTAGTGTGATAGAGAAGTATCGAGGCTACAAAACTGGCGACTCGGTATACTATTGGGGCAAGATTAGGCACACCGTAGAGATCGCCATGAAGAAGTATGGTCAGTGGCGTGAGAAGCTAGAAAAGAAAGGCTATAGAATGTGGACTAGCCGTGGTGGAGTAAAAGTTTTCGCTAAACTAAGCAGATATCAGCCAGGGAAGGTTACTCTTACTCAGCCCAACGGGAAGAGAGGTATAACATCGTTCAAGAAACTCTCTGACCAAGATCAAGCATGGGTGTTATTACAGAAAAAGAAATACGAACAAAAGAAGGGACACTAAAGGGTGGATGAGGAATAGGCTACGGCTGCCGGGAAATAGAGCCTATCTGCTTTTACTAGAATTTGCCCGCTCTGAATAACAGTGGGATCAGTATTTCATCCCAAAGCTTTGCCCTCTAATATTTTTTAGCCGTTGTAGAGGTAAACAAAAACCCCTTTAAGTTCTGTGACTTAAAGGGGTTTTTGATATGAAAGTAAATACACTCAAAGGGAGTCGAACCCCTAACCTTCTGATTCGTAGTCAGATGCTCTATCCAATTGAGCTATGAGTGCTTTTTGTTTGTCTTTAGGTGGAGTGCCTATTGACGTGCGCGGAAGAAGCCATAAAGTGAGAAAAAGGTCAAGAAAACCCTACAATAAAAATCACTTTTTATGGAGATTTGGTTTAACTTTTGAAGTTATTGGTGGTTTCGACAGGTTGAGGTGAGGGGTAGTGGAACTTTTTCCCCTCATAATTCCTTAGTGTAATGCTGTGGTCATCATGACGGATGACGTAATTTGGGTTAATAGGAATTTTCCCGCCACCACCAGGGCCGTCGATGACATATTGAGGGATGGCATAGCCTGTGGTGTGTCCCCGTAGGCCCTCGATGATGGAGATTCCTTTGTCGATACTTGTTCGCAAGTGGGCTGAGCCTTCGATGAGGTCACACTGGTAAAGGTAATATGGCTTCACTCGGCACATGAGTAGTTTCTGGACGAGTTCTTTTTGTATCTCTACGGAGTCATTTACACCATTGAGAAGGACCGATTGGTTTCCCATTGGGATACCGGCGTCTGCTAGCCTACCGAGGGCGTCTTTTACTTCAGAGGTAAGTTCCTTAGGATGGTTTGTATGGATGGAAATAAAGAGTGGGTGATATTTCTTTAGCATGTCACAGAGCTGAGGGGTGACTCTCTGAGGAAGAAATATCGGGATTCTGGTGCCAATGCGGATGAATTGGATATGAGGGATCGCGTGTAGGCGTGAGAGGATTCTCTCTAGGCGAGCATCGGAGAAGAGTAGAGGGTCACCTCCTGAGAGTAATACATCTCTGATCTGTGGGTTTTCTTCTAGATACTTGAATGCTGGTTCCCACTGAGTCTCAAGCTTCTGGTCTGATACCCCGGACACGACACGACTTCGCGTACAGTAGCGACAATAAGAGGCGCAGCGGTCTGTAACGAGGAATAAAACGCGGTCTGGGTAGCGGTGAACTAGCCCAGGGACAGGCATGTGGCTATCCTCTCCACAGGGGTCGGCCATCTCGGCAGGATCAGTCAGCGTTTCTTCAATACGAGGAATCATCTGTCGGCGAATCGGGCAGTCAGCATCATTTTTATCAATGAGATTAAAAAAGTGCGGGGTGACTGACATCGCTAGTTTTGTGCCAGATAAGAGTATGCCAGCGCGCTCCTCTTCAGTCAGAGTCAGGTGTTCTTCTATAGCTGATAGGGATGTTAATCTGTTTTTTAGCTGCCATGTATGGCTGTTCCAGTCTTCAGCTGAGCATTCATGCCAGTAACCTTGAGCATGTGATTTAAAATGGATATCAGGCATCTGTGTCTTGATTTTAGGGGGTGGTTATACGTTTGTCAAAAAATTGATATAACCATTATAGAATTGGTTGTTAACTGTTATTAACTATTTTTTATTAAAATTTAGTTTTATTCCTACAGATAGCAGTTAATCATGGTGATATGTTCTCTCGATTTTTATACGATATTACCAGGCCATGCTATTTAAGTATCTTTGGGGAATTAAAACGGTCAGGCGGTATGGATGTCGGCGAGCTGGCTAAGGGAATGGACATGAGCTACATGGGAGTGAAGCAGCATTGTGAAAATATGTTAAAAATGGGGTATTTAGAAGTTCGGAGGGTTCCCCGTAATGCTAAAGCTGGTAGACCACGTAAATTATATAAACTGACAGATAAGTGTGATGAGCTTTTTCCAAGTGGTGGTGATGAATTGTTGTTCGGGTTACTTCAGGCTGTAAAACTGTCTTTTGGCGAATCAGCACCTGAGAAGTTACTATACCATTATTTCGAAGAGAAACGAGAGGGGTGGTTAAAGGTGATTAAAAGTGAAAGCTCGTTAATTGATAAAGTGAATAGCTTTGTCAAAGCTCGCACTCAGTTAGGGCATTTTTGTAGTTGCGAACATTCACCAGAGAACGGGATAGTCATAGAGGAATATCACCACCCATTATACCGACTGTTTAGTCTATATCCTAGTTTGATCCAGGTGGAGAATCGTATGATTGAACAAACGCTGGGAGCAAAGGTCGTGCGAGAAGAAGCAAAAGGGGAACATGGTGTGAAGTGCACCTTATATCGTATTAATACCCCCTAGCTGGAGTAAGGGATTAAGGGGAGGCTGTAGTCGGTGGTTTCAGAGGGGGTTTCAAAGTCTAGAAACTCTTCATGGTATGTCCACTGGACTTCTGTAGAGGAAATAGTGATTTCGCTACGGCTCCAAGTTTGAGCATCTGGGCGTAACATTCTAACGGAATAGGCTCCTTCGGAATCTTCGGTATGAAAGCTTCTTAGTGTAGAGGGCTTAGAGTTGGATAAATGACTGTATTTAGTCTCTCTACGGGTTTTGACGTTTTCGTAGTCAAATGATGAAGAGCAGCTCATTCCTTGAACTGGGTGTTCTTTGAGTTCCTTCCCATTCCACTCAATCCGTTTGATATCATGCTGATCCATGAGCATCAGAATAAAAGGTGGGTAGTCAGGCATATTGAGACCTTGAAGCTTAAGCTCGATGTCACTGATCGATTTTATGGCAGCTAGCATCCAGACGAGCTGGCCTCTACTTTGAGTATACTTTTTATTTTTTTCTAAATGCCAGTGGTTTAATAGAGCTACGATGATGCCAGTTTGATTTACAGCTAACCAAGTTCCTCCACCTTGTGGGTCTTGGGGGGCTAGGAATGTGTTTTCTCGAATGGTTGGTAGATGGGCGCGTGGGCGCGTTTTTTTTTCGTCACGGTTAAAGAAAATACCGTAACTATCAGATGTTTCTGGCTCACGCCACCATGTCATTGTGCACATAGAAGTTTTATCGGGAAGAGGTTACTGGTTCAATTTGTTTAGCTTGAACCCAGCCCTTGGAGTAGTCGGCGTTAGGGTTATCGTCAATGATTCGTAGGTAGACCCACGAATCTCTTTTTGCGATGATTTTAGCTAGAGAACCGGCTGGTGCTGTTAATACTGTATTTGATTCTCTATGAGCGTCTGAGTAAACAGGGGCTTTATCTAAGAAAACAGCTTGCTGCTCGTAGGGGACTATCAAGTCAGTATCTGGATAGCTGTAAGCAATGAAATATCCGGCAGCTACAATGGTAGGGGCGATGACGGCAATGCATATCAAAGCTGGTAATAGCTTTTTGTATCGTTTTTCAGATCGAGAAAAAATGATGATGAATAGTGAGATGATAAATAACCATAGCGCGACCTGAGCTATAGTGATGAGTGTCTGTGGACTCATGTTACTGTAGGTCGTTAGTTGATCCTGCCAAGGTTCGTATTTAGGAGATAGGGGGTTAGTTTCGTCTTCTAGATATCTGAGGTTTTTTCTAGCAGATGTGTGTGCAGGGTAGACTGCTAGGGTTCTTCTCCATGCTAGAGCGGCTTTGCCTTTTTGTTCCAGTTTGTAGTAACAGTTCCCTAAGTTGTAAAAAACATTAGCGGGGGTTTCTGCTATTGAGTTTTGAGCAGGCGGGTGTTTCTCATAGTAGTAGTCAATAGCTTCTTGGTATTGGCCTTTTTCCCATAGGCTTTCAGCATTTGGTGGCTCTTCAGCAGATGCTCGAGGACTTAGGAATAGTGCGCTATAGCTTATACAGCTATAGCATAAGATGAGACTGAGCTTTTTAAGCAAATCGATGATTTCTTTCTTCCTCTCTTCAGTGAGTTTCGTTTGGCGCTGTTTTTCCGGCTGGAAACAGTAGCTGTCACGTTCTGAGATAATAGTTTCTAGCTCAGTAGAAGGGGCTCCTTCTTTGGTAGCGCTTAGCCATTGGGTAATGTAGTTACCAGCACGTTTGTAAAAGTCGGCTCCGTCATCTGTTTTAGCTAAAGCTTTTAGCTCACTTAGTTTTTGAGCTGCTTCAGGTGATTTACCCAGATTTCTACTAAGCTTACGGAATAGAGGTTTAAAGATAATATATAGGCAGAGTAATGCAGGGAGGATATGCCATAGTTTAGTTTTAGGGGCAGCGGTAGGGTAGACACTTTTAGTTGATAAGGCATCGTCTTCTTTGATGAAGCCTAGTATCCCAGTCATTTCTTCTACCTCTTCTTTTTCAGTAGGTTGCGGGGTTAAGGAGTCTTCTTCAGTGTCTAGGGGTTCGGATGAAGGGGTGACAGTGACTGGGATAGGTTCAGTCGTTAGTGTGTTGTAGGTTTTTGTCTCAGGGTCGAAAAAGCAGAAAGAATAGCCTGGAATACTGAGTGTAGCCTCAGTGAGGTTTGATCTATCCTTGATGATAGGACGTAGCAGCTGTCTAAAAAATACAGAGCCGGAAAGGTCATGACGTTCACTGCCTCTGGTAACCTTAGAGGTATCAATTATTTTCCAGTCCAAAGGGGATTCCTTGTCTTCCTCTAGAGCTGGAGCTTTGATGTTTTCGATATTACCTGTGCCGGCGACCTGTAAGATAACTTCGGTAGATTCGTTTTCTGTGAGTTCAGGTTTTTGGCATTGGACCCCTATCAAGAAATTACCTACAGCACCTTTAAAGTTAGCAGGAGCTCCTTTTGGGAATGGGATGATTTCGAGCTCAAGGCTTGGTAGTTCTATATTGATCTCAACATCTCTTAGTCGTGAACCTATCCTGCGGTCTATGACACGCTGGCGACTAGTTAGACCTAGAGAGCATTCAGTTAATTTAGCTGCTCCTGGGCCGATACCACTTAGCGTACTGGAGTAATATTTAGTGATATATTGTTCTCCTTTGATCGCGAGTCGACCTCTAGCACCATTACTGGATTCGAATCTCCAGCCTAAGCAATTTTCCTTAGTGGTTTCTAGCATACCTAGTCCGACAATGTTGAGACGTCGAGGTATGTATAGCTTGATACTCGTTGGGCATTGTTCTCCAGGATAGAGGGTTCTTTTGCTTGGTATCCATATGGCTAGTATATCTGCACCTGTAACTCCCGTTGGTATCTTAGTGAGAGATGATGTGTCCTGGACCGAAAACGTGAGAGAGTTAGTCGTGACGGTTTGGTTTCCAGCTTTCAGATTCATCGCTGGTATGGTGTAAGTTCCTGTTTTAGCAGGAGTAAGGCGGTAGCTTAGAATGTCATAGACATCTTGTCCGTTGATAATTTGTGAACTAATCCCTGTGAACTCAAAAGAGGCTCCCGGTATCTCAGGGGTAGGGGGGCGAGACTGAGCCCGAGCACCAGCTACCACGATCTGAACTTCGGCACTCTCACCTGGAATCAGGTGGTCAGAGCTGATATTTAGTTCACAGCTGATTTCGCCCTGATTGTTCTGACTATAGCCGTATTGGCATAAAATCATGATAAAGAGAACAGGTATTAGCTTAAGCAACATATAGTTAGACTAGGTTCGTAATAAGTTAGGTGAGTGATGAAAGGTAATGTTTTACCAGTCGTTAGCAGTTCTCCGGAAGCGGCCAAATCGGCGCATCATCCTAGGTTTTGTTTCAAGGTCAGACTGCTCTTCTAATACGCGTGCGGCAAACTCTTCAGAGGTTTCGCCTTCTTCCATATCAGCTTCTTGATCGCTTTGTGATTGCTGACCTTGCTGGTCAGATTGCTCACCTTCGTCACCTTCGCTGTCTTCACCTTCCTGATTTTCTTCGCCTTCTTGGTCTTCACCGTCTTCTGATTCTTGCTCTTGATCACCATTTTCACCCTCTTGGTCTTGGTTTTCACCATCTTCTGATTCTTGTTCCTGTTCCTCTTCGCCTTTTTGTTGTTCTTGCTCTTGTTGCTGCTGTTGTTCTTGCTGCTCTTTTTCTTGTTTGAGCTTTTCTAGCTCTTCTTTTACGAGAGCTAAGTTAGCTTCAGCATTTTTGTGTTCAGCAGAAAGTTTTAATGTCGCCTCATAATGTGAAATAGCATCTTCCCATAGGGAGATAACTTTACCCATATCATTTATCTTTTGTTGGGTATGGTCAGTTTTTTGGATGGCATCTAATGCTGCGTTATTTAGCTGATCGCTAGGGTTTGGTTGATGTGGTGTATTAGGTTGAGCCCCTTGATCTGAATTCTCTGGGTTGAGCGTTTCCCATCCTGAGTAGAATAGGCTATTAGCTAAATTATAATGAGCTTCTTGCTGAAGTGATTTTTTTTCATCAAATAGAGCTTGAGAGAAGTAGTTGCCAGCCAGTTCCCATTCCTTGAGTCGATAGGCTGAGCTTCCTTGGGAAAATGCGATTGCTGAATGCTGACCTTTTGGTGATTCTTTAATGGCTTTTCCAAAAGCATCGAGAGCAGCTTGGTAGTCGTTACTTTGGTATGCCTTTTTAGCTGCTTCTATATGGTTATTTGCAGAGGCTGTATCATAGCATAGGACTGCACCTAGGATGATTGATACAGCTGAGAGGGAGTTTTGCTGTGTAAGCTTTGATAGAGAGGGCTTGAATAAATGGGCACGTAAAACCATTGATAGTAAGAGAAGAAATATAGCAGGTATAAGAAACCATTCATACCGTTCGTTTGGCACACTTGACTCGATGTTATCACCCTCCTCTGCATTGATGGATGAGAGGGCGCGTTTTATGACACGGTCAGCACCTGAAGAGCCTGCTAGGTATGAGCCATTTCCTATAGAAGCTATTTTTTCTAAAGCTTCGGGGATTAGTTTACTGTGGACAGTTTTACCTCGGTAGTCGCGAAATTTCCCGTCACGAGTCCGGTAGTCTGGTATGATGCCTCCTTCGGTGCTACCTACACCAATGGTGCATACTTTGATCTCAGCATCACGAATAGCCTGTGCAGCGAGATTCGCTTCAGGGCTTAGATCTTCACCGTCACTGATAATGATGACGGCGTTCGATTTTTGATTTGTTTTTTCAAAGGTCTTATTAGCCAGCATGATGGCTCGAGCTATGTTAGAGCCACCTGATGGGATGACGTCAGTGTCTAGTTGGCTGATAGTTTCTTGGACAGCGGCGTGATCAACGGTAAGTGGAGCCATCAGTAATGGTAGTCCGGAAAAAGCTATAATACCGATGCGGTCTTCAGGAAATGATTCGATCATTTCTAGTGAAATGGCTTTAGCAGAAGTCATCCGGTCTGGGGAGCCGTCCCGAACAAGCATCGAGCGAGATGTGTCGATAGCGATAATGATATTCCGAGAGCTAATAGTTTCTACTGTTCTAGTAACACCCTTGTAGGGTCTTGCTAGAGCTGTAATTAATAAAGCAGCACCTAATAAGGCTGATGCAATCGAGAACCATGTTTTTACCTGTGAGCCTTCTCTGACGAGATGTTTTTGTAAACGTGGGGCAACGATACTTTTCCATGCCTTATTTCTCTTAGTATGCACAAGGATAGCTCCGATCATTATAATGGGGATCAGAATATATAAAGCCAGCCAGCCTGAGGAGATAAACGACATAATAGTAGATGGTAAATATTAAGCTTAAGGCGCTGGATTAGGTTTCAGTGATTGTACTGTTACTGCGAGTATAGCGAAGAGTAGACTGGCTCCTACACACCAGTGGAAGAGTTCATCGATGTTAACAATGGTGTTTTGTTTTATCTCTGTTTTTTCAAGCTCATCAATGGATGCAAATGTATTTTCTAAACTGTCGGTGTTTTTAACACGGAAAAATTCACCACCTGTGATCTGTGCTATTTCTTTAAGCGTTTTGGTGTCGAACTCTTGTTGTGGTTGAGCTTGAAAACTACTAGGGAGTCGTCCGTTCTCTGTTCCGATACCGATGGAGTAGATCTTTATACCTAATGTCGATGCATGTTTTGCCGCTTCGATAGGTTCGATTCGTCCAGAGTTGTTAGATCCGTCGGTGACGACGATGACGACCTTACTTTTTGCTTCACGATCATTGAGTCGGGTGGCAGATGCCGCGATAGCAGAGCCGATAGCTGTACCCTGCTCTTTGATCATATTAGGGTTTAGTTCGTGGAGCTTATCGACTAACCAGTCGTGCTCTAGGGTGATAGGGCTGGTGACATAGGGGCGGCCTGAAAATGCGATGATGCCGATCCGGTCATTGGGGCGCTGTTTAATAAAGGATTCGGTAGCGGCTTTAGATGCGGTGATTCGTTTGGCTCTTCGTTTATTGATGAAGAAATCCTGAATTTCCATGGAAAAAGAGATATCAAAGGCAATAATGATATCGATGCCGCTAGCTTTCTGTTCAGAAAATTCATTTTTAATCTGTGGGCGAGCTAAGGCGATTAAGGCACAGGCTATCGCTAAGATAGTGAGTAATGAGGTGAATGAAAACCCTCCCCAGTAGCGTTTTGGTTTTTCACCTAATGATACTAGAATAGATAGTGATGAGTAGGTGATAGATGTTGGGCTACCTTTTTTTCCGATGATGAAAAATAAAGGTAACAGCAAAGGTATACCAAGGAGCCACCATGGATTAGCAAAGATGAAGTTGTCTATGAAGGCGATCATTTTACTGTCTTTAGTTCATTGCTGCCAGATGTCTGTGTGGAGCTTGACTCAGGTTGAACGATGTCAATCATCGCATCAGTTTGGTCAATGAAGTCATTGATTAATTGCTGGGCGTCATTCTTTTGAGTAGGGAGGTATTTGAGCTGAGAGAGTTCACTTAGTAGGCTGGTAAGTTTCTGTTTAGATGCCTCATCGAGTGACGTTAGTGCAGATGACCGGATCGTAAATTCCTCATCAGTTTCGAATAAAGCGGGGTCTTTAAATGCTCTGGAAAGATAGCGCCTAAGAATGAGTGAAAGCTCAGTGGCTGTCTCGTGAACTGCTATCTCAGGAGATATTTCTCTTAGTTGAGAGAGTTCTTCTTGTGCTTCTTCTCTGGCTGACTTGTGAGTGAGTTGTTTAGAGCGTTTCTTGATAATTAAGATACTGACTAGGGCGATGATAATGAGTGCTAGGGCAACAAGAACCCATACCCACCACGGAGTAGTAGGTTCTGGGAAAAAAGCATTTGGCTCAGTAATGTCGTGAAGTTCTGGCACGATTATTTACGATGTTTGGTGCGTGTTTTGAATAGCTTGTGAAGAGCTGGTAAGTAGTCGTCAGTAGTGCTGAGCTGGGCTTCGTCTATCCGTAGTTTTTTGAAAAGCTGTGAGGTTCCTTCGTGATGCTGCCTAGTAAGTTTATCAAAGCTCATACGCACGGCACCGTTGTTGGTGTTAACGACGGTTTGCCACCCAGTTTCAGGATCGGTTAAGGTGACTTTACCTACTTTAGGTAGTTTCCGCTCAAGAGGATCAAAGATACGTAGAGCGATGGTGTCGTGTTTATTAGCGACAGCTCCGAGTGATTTTTTGAAATCATGATCTATAAAGTCAGAGATCATGAAAACGAGAGCCTTCCGTTTGACCGTATGGAGTAAAAAGTGGCAGGCGCTATTGATCGATGTACCGGGATCTTCTGGCTCAGCAGTTAGAATCTCTCTGATGATTCTGAGAACGTGGCGTGTTCCTTTTGATGGAGGTAAGTAAAGGAACGGCTCATTAGCAAAGAGAAGAAGCCCTATTTTATCACCGTTTATATTGGCACAAAATGCAATGATGGCAGCAAGTTCAGCTGCTAGCTCTCGTTTACTAAGCTTTGAGCTACCGAAAACCCCTGAGCCGGAGACGTCGACAGTCAGGATCACTGAAATTTCACGCTCTTCTCGAAAGGTTCGTATAAACGGAGTTTCTTTTCTGGCAGTAACATTCCAGTCGATGAAGCGGGTTTCATCTCCATGCTGATACTCCCGGTAATCTTCAAAGTCTAAACCACTTCCTTTAAAGGATGATTGATATTCACCGCTGAATGTCTCGGTGGCCAAGCGACGAGCTTTGATCTCTAAGAGACTCACTCGGTGCATGATTTCTTCGATTGATTCCGGGGTCATTATTTCACGTGGATGTATAGTTTTTACTAAATGGTGATCATTTAGACATACCTTAAGCGTTTGCTAACTGGGTAATTTTCTTAGAAATTTCGTGATATATTGCGCTGGCTTTACTTTTGTTAGGAGAAAGGGTTGCTATAGGGCGCCCTTTGTCACCATGCTTACGTGTCATCATATCGAGGGGGATTTGACCGATGAGAGGTGTCTTTAACTTTTTAGCCTCTTTAATGCCTCCACCTTCCCCGAAGATCGGGTAGCGTGTGCCGAGGTCACACTCGAACCAAGCCATGTTTTCTATCAGGCCGAGTATCGGAACGTTGACCTTATCAAACATGGCAATAGCCTTCCGAGCATCGATGAGGGCAACTTCTTGAGGTGTTGTCACGATGACAGCGCCGTCGAGAGATACCGTTTGCACAATAGTGAGCTGGATATCTCCAGTGCCTGGTGGGAGATCAAGGATAAGGTAGTCAAGCTGACCCCATTCTACGTGCTGTAAAAATTGCTGGGTGTAACGTGTCGCTAATGGCCCACGCACGATGACTGGGGAACTTTCTTCTAGTAAAAAGCCCATGGACATAAGTTTTACACCGTAAGCTTCTATCGGGATGATCATACTCTCATCCGTCGCTAGTGGTCGCTCTGCGGTCCCGAACATTTGAGATACAGACGGTCCGTATAGATCACAATCACACAAACCTACCTTATAACCGGCAGCGGCCAGTGATGCTGCTAAGTTAGATGAAACAGTCGATTTGCCAACACCGCCCTTACCAGACGCGACAGCGATGATTTGCTTTACGCCAGGTATTGAGTTTTTAGCTGCAGGTCCAGCCGGCGCACCAGCTTGTGCTGCCGGTGCTTGTACATCTAGCTCTACCTTAGCGTGTTTGATTTCTGGGACTGGATCGAGTACTTCATGGCAGCCCTTAAAGATCGCTTCAGGGACGGCAGGGTCATTTGTCTGCACACTGATGGATATAGTAGCTACACTAGTTTGCTCGTCGAATTGTACGTCTTTGACTAAACCGAAAGATACAATGTCACGAGAAAAGCCAGGATAGGGAACTTGCTTTAAGAGTGCGAGGATAGAGTTAGATGTCATATTTTATAGTAATAAATTTTAAACGTTTAGACGTAGAGGATGCGGCCGCAGTTTTCGCACTGAGTAATCTCTTTCGCACTTTGTAAGGCTACCATTGTTGATGCTACTACCTTGGTATGGCAGCCCTTACATTGGCTATTTACTGCTAGCACAACAGCGTCGCCTCCTTTTGACTTCATTAGTCGCTCATATAGAGTCAGTAGGTCGGTGTCGATATTGGCGGATAACTTGTCTTTGGCCTCTTGGACTTCGTTGAGCTGGTTTTTACATTGAGTCTCACGCTGCGCCAGATCAGCTATTTCATCATCCACCATAGATTGTGTGAGCGCGAGAGCGTCTTCTTTTTTCTTTTGTGTGGCGCGGAGTTCATCTGCTTTTTCCATGAGCTCTAGCTCATTGGTTTCTAGCTCGTCTACCTCGTTTGTGTAGCGTTTGATCTCGTTTTCTAAGGCCGTAAACTCGTCATTCTTTTTTGTTTCATATTGCTGTGTGCGGAGTCGCTCGAGTGTATTCTTACGTGTTCCGATATCGAGTTCTAGGCTCTTAATAGCCATTTCATTTTCTTGAACCATCTGCTTAGCCTGAGCGACAGATTTTAGGTCGTTGGCTAAACGCGCTTTTGCTCGCTCCTTATCTACAGGGATTTGCTTAAGGTCAGAATTCAGTTTGAGGATGCGTTGGTCGCGGTCTTGAATAACCAGAAGGGACTCGATTTCAGCTAACATGTGTTTCTTCTACCCGAGCTCTGCGGTGTGAGCAAGCGTATGAAGAAGGATAGAGCTGTTTTTTCTTGTTGGATGAAAATCAAGAGATAGTTTTTTGATAGAAAAAGTGTCAAAACATCACTATTTTAAATAACTCTATGAAAATTGAATGTCCTGAGTGTAAACAACGGTTTGTTGTATTAGATGATTTGATGGGTAAAGCCGTAGAATGCGGTGTATGTGGGCATAAGTTCAAGGTTACAGATGATCAGGTGATTTATGAAAAGGTTAAGCGGTATCCTGGCGAAAATAAGGAAGCTGCGCTTGATCGTTTTGTAGCGGCGTCAGCAAATTTCAAGTCAGCTGAGTATAATAAAAATAAAGTGGATTTTTATGAAGAAATGCCAGCACGTCGTCTCATCGCTGCTTTTGCTGGTATAGCCTTAGTTCTCACTATTATTGGTCTCTTTCTTGTATTTGGCGGTGAAGAAGGAGCTATGCGTGATGTGGAAACTTCAAAGCGTTATATATTAGTGGGGGCTGCGGCTCTTGTTGGTGGAGGGCTTTTTATATACGGCATGTTCAAAGAGCGTTTGTTAGGAGCTATCGTAGCTCTTATTTTTGGCGCCGCTTTATTATCGTTACCCGTATTCCTGCCAGGTAACCCGACGAGTCAGTCATCAGGGGTCTATGATGCTCAAGATTTTGAGCTGTTTGAGAGTGAAAAGGTAGTTGATAAAAGTCCAGAACAGACGGAGAAAGATTACCTTAGATCGATCGGTTACACGGTGGTCGAGAAGGCAGTAAAAGAACATTCAAAAGAAAAGGTTTTCGCTGTGTTTTTAAGAGGTGCTACGCCGCTTACAAGGGATCGTATTCAGGAAAATGTTTATGAACTGACGGGCGAGATAGATAGAGGTTTGATATATGAGAGGGGTGGTAATGGGGAGCACGGCTTCTTACTATTAGTGGATCAAAAGCTACCTTTTTCTGAAATGGTAAATATATGTGGCAGATATGGTGAGATACAGTTAGTTTCAGAGGAACTGAGGGTGATCGATGTTAAGGTGAATAACGAGAGCTTTAATAATACGAAGAATCAAGATTTCCTAAACCCAGATAGTCATAACTATGAACGTCTTAACCTTCAGATGATGAAGGGGATAGATCCTAATGAGCGCTACAGCGCGGTGAAGAGATTAGGGGGGGCTGAGCCTAAGGCCTACCGACACGATATTGTTAAAGTTCTAGTATCATTGCTTTTGGTTGATGATGATAACTTGAAGCTAGCAGCTATTGATACATTAAGCACCTGGTCTAATAAGGAAGATAAAATAGAGGCAGAAGTAATGGCTGCTGTAGCAGCATTATACGGTAAGCAGAAACTGAATAAGGGCACGGTTGCTTTCATTATAGATCGTAATTTTGATGGGGCACCTATACTTTTAATGGAGCTATGGGAGAGCGATCCCATTACGTGGGCTAGCTTAATGGTGGAAGTAGGGTCAGATATTGAGTATTTACTTGTTCCTAAACTAGAGGAATTCGACAAACCTAAGCTAGTTGCGGCACTCGATATCTTGTCACAAGTGGGTTCAAGGTACTCATTAAAGTCTTTGAAGGCCCTTTTGGCTAAAGAAAATAAATTAAATGCAAAAAGTTTGAAGCCTACTATTGACGAAATCGAAAACCGTTTATAGTCTGCGCCCCTCTCTCGGGTAGACCGAGTTTGCTTTCATCAATGCCGTCGTGGCGGAATTGGTAGACGCGACGGATTTAAAATCCGTTGATTGGTAACAATCGTGCCGGTTCGATCCCGGCCGACGGTATTTTTTGGAAGCAGTTTTTAAGGCCAGTTAGGTCTATCATAGTTTTAGACGTCCTTTTCCTATCAGGCTCGATTGAACGTAGTCATGCACTTAGGCCTAAGTTTTTCTCTAGGGATAATATTTTTTAACCAAGAGTATGGAGGGCGATTTCTGGAAGGCAGGAGAAGCGCACCCTTATATCGGTAGTTCCCAGCCCTCTGGAGACGAAGACTGAGCTGTGACTCTTCTCGTGGTGACCGTAGATATAGTTTTTTCCATATTTCACTTTCTTAGGTGCATAGCCGATGAGTGGAACACGACATTGACCACCGTGAGTGTGACCAGAGAGCTGTAGGTGAGCCGTGTGAAATTTTAGCATGGTATCAAAGTAATCAGGCTCGTGCACCATAGTGATAAGAGGAGCTCCAGCGGGTATGCCTTTAAGCGTAGTAATAGGGTCGGGCTTCCCGAGCCATATGTAGTCAGTTGCGGCGATGTAGAGATCCTCACCGAGAATATTCAGTTTTGTATTCTGATTAATGAGGAACTGGATTCCGTGTTGCTCAAATTTACGTTTGAAATAGCTGCCACTGGCTGTCCATCCGTCGTGGTTCCCCATACAGGCAAAGATGCCGTGTTTAGCTTTTAATTTAGACAAGTGCTCGAGCATCGGACTGAGGCCACTGGTGTCATGATCCACGAAGTCACCAGTGAGAAAGATGAGATCTGGTGCGATTTTATTTACCTTTCTTACGACCGATTCAAGAAGCCCTTCGTCTTTGTCCGGCTTATAATGTAGGTCTGTCAGGTGGACTGCTTTCAGTCCTTTGAGGGAGTCTGGTAAGTTAGGAACTTTGATCTGGCTGTTCGTAACCCATGAAATATTAGGTTCGACGAGAAAAGCGTCGGCTAAAGCTAGAGCAATAGAGCCGTAGATGAATTTTCTACGAGTAAGAAAGGTTTTCTTAGAATCACCTTCTTGTGGACCAGATCTACTCATAGGGCTTTATTTAGTTTTTAAGCCCTCTTATTGTTTTTTAGAGCTACTCATATTTAGTATATGATACGTGAGTAGATCTTGTCAAAATTTACGTAGTTTTTACGAGGTTTATTATTTGTAGATAGCGGATCAGAGGTAATTATTTACTTACTTATATTAACAGCGGAATATTTGTAATTTGGCTGGCGTGAATAGGGGTCAAAGGATGCTTGGGTGAGCTGGTTAGTCTCAGGGTAGTGCATGGCCATGAAGACTTCGCCTTGTTTCACTGTAGGGGTGATAAATGCCGAAACTTTCACTTCTCCGCGAGCCGAGCTGACTGTAATGATGTCGTTTGACTCGATGTTGAGTTGCTTCGCATCTTTTGGGTGAACTTCTATATAGCAGTGTTTAGGTGCTAGTTTTTGGAGCACTTCAGATTTGGCAGTGCGGGTTTGTGTGTGCCATTGGCTGGAACTGCCACGACCCGTCAGCAATATGAATGGGTATTTTTCACTAGGGGCTTCTGGCCCTGCTTCTGGTTCCTCGAAGAAGAAAATAGCTTTTTGATCGGCATGATAAAATTTCTTATCGGTGAAGAGCCGGCGCTGCTGCTCTTTAACTATTCCATTCACGATGAGCTCAGATCCTTCCGGTAGAGGCCATTGGATACCTCCGTTTTCGTCTATCATTTTATAACCTGTGATACCTGTGATATCACATGGTTTCCCTTTAGTGATATTTTTTAGAATATGAAATACAGCTTCAGGATCAGTCCACTTGCTAAACATGTCAGCGCAGCCCCAGTAGCTGGCGATGAGGCGGAAAATCTTGAAATCTGAAAGAGCGATACCTGGTGCTTTTGAAACTTGTTTTACCAGTCCAATACGGCGTTCTGAGTTAATAAAGCACCCGTCCTTTTCTGCCCAGCATGCTGCAGGGAGAATGAGGTCAGCATGTTGTGCTGTTTCAGTATTTCCATACATGTCTTGCACGACGAAAAAATCGAGTTTGCCTAATAATTTTTTGAGCTGTTTCTGGTAACTCCATGAATGAGCTGTATTAGTGGCCAGTATCCATAGTCCTTTAATTTTTCCTGTATCGATACCTTCGATGATTTGGTCATATGCCCAGCTATTTTCTTTAGGGATACAGTTTTCATCGATGTCTAATAAGTTAGCGACTTTTTTTCTATCGGCTTCATTGGTGAAGTCGTGTCCTCCTAGTAAACCTGTGGTGTTGCTGAAGAGGCGAGACCCCATAGCATTACACTGACCTGTGACGGAGTTAGCACCTGTGCCAGGTCTGCCAATGTTTCCTGTCATCAGTGCTAGGTTAATAATTGACTGAGCTGTACGGACGGCTTGGTGTCCTTGGTTGATGCCCATAGTCCACCAGAAGGAAACGTTTTTTCCTTCGTGAATCATTGTAGCTAAGTGGTGTAGCTGCTCTTCAGAGATTCCAGATTCTTTGGAAACCATGGCAGGAGTATATTTACTGACATGTTCTTGGAGCTCGCTGAAACGATTGGTGTGTTTTTTAATGAAGTCATTATCTAACCATCCGTTTTTAATGAGAATGTGAGCTATACCGTAAAAGAAAGTAAGGTCAGACTTTGGTGCTATGGGAAAGTGATCCGTGGCAGCGACTGCTGTTTCAGTTTTCCTAGGATCGACGACAATGATCTTTGGGTTGTTTTTGTTCCTTTGCACACGCTGCCACATAATGGGGTGAGCGATACAGAGATTTGACCCTATCAGAATGATTACATCGGATTCTTCGAAATCTTGATAAGTGTATGGTGGTGAATCAAAGCCGAAGCTTTGCTTGTAGGAAACTACGGCCGTTGCCATGCACTGCCTTGTGTTACCGTCACCGTGACGCATCCCCATACCAAATTTAGCTAAACTGCCGAGAAAGGCCATTTCCTCAAAGCAGATTTGCCCAGTGCTGATGAATGCTACAGACTCTTTTCCATGTTCTTCCTGCACTTTTTTCATGCGAGAGCAGAACGTTTTCATAGCTGTATCCCAGTCACATGCACGAGCTTCGCCACCTCTGGATTCTCGTATCATGGGCGTCGTCGCACGATCTTCTGAGAAGAGAGGGGTTAATGCCTCCCAGCCTTTTGGGCATGCCATACCGGTATTGACAGGGTATTTAGCTGAGGGTGTGATGTTAGTGGGTTTATTATCGCGAATGTGGACATCGACACTACAGCCTGTAGCGCAGAAACCACAAATCATCGAGGTAGTAGCATCTGGCGCATGAAGCTGGGGCACCTGTCCTAGTCCAAAGCCGCCAGGCTTCCTGACGAGTTCCTCCGTTTTTGTGCCTGACCATTCTCTGATAGAGAGTTTTTCGTGAAGAGCTTTCATAAGTAGGAGGTGTAATAGTGGGTTATTTAGATGCGCGAGAAGCAATTAGCCCTGGCATGCGTAGGGCTGCAACAGCGGAGAAGTAGAGTTTTCGCTCGAAGAGTTCACCTAAGATATAGGCTACTATGAGTAATGAGGATACGATAATGTTACTAGGCTGCTTTAGTAGGAAAAGGGCTAGCAGTGCTGCAGATACTGCAAAGGTGGCTCTGAGTATGACGGTCTGTCTAAGTGGGTAGAGAAGGAGACGTGCTGTTTTTCTAGAATAGACATTCTGTGTCTGGTTTACGGGTAATATCGCTAGTGCTTCTAAGCAAACTTTACCAAGTATGACGATACAGGCTACAAAAGGAGCTCCTGTTACACCTAAAATACTAGCTGTAGCGGTAGCGCTTACCATGGCAGTTCCAAAAAATTTACCTGCACTGCGGTGTAATGCCCAGTATTCACGGTGAGTATCCACATAGACCATGACAGAGCAGTAAATACCAAGTAGTCCTAGTAAGCTACTAAATGCAGCTGTGATAGTAGGTAGCCATGTTGGTAGATAGCTAAGTGGTTCAAAGCTAGGGGCATAATGTATGAGGCTAATAAGTCCTACGTGAGTGATAGCGAGAGGGAACCATGCTCCGAGCGCTACGATTTCACGGCTGAGCCATGACTTTTTTAATCCAAGAAATGCTCGCCATGCACCCATAGGGCTACCGAGATGGAATACGCTACTCATCATGCCTAGTCCTCCTATGATAAGCCCTACTATAGAAAGTGTTAAGCTATTTGTTTTCTCTGTGAATAACGATGCAGCGAGCATCATGCCAATAGACACCTGTGTTAGAGTAAGCATAAAGACGAGAGGTGTGTGCTCGTGCTCTGGTGTTAGGTCTTCGTCGTCAGCTGATTTGAACTGATCAGGTAGAGGTATTTTAGTTTTAAAGTTAGTGGATGGTTTCGTATATTTAGAGTTATAAGCCCCTGGTAGCATGAAGGACTTTCTATCTGACTGAGTAGATGGAGTAAGGTCACTGACTTTGACTGTTCGGATGGCGATAGCGTGTGTGGGGCAAGCTTGCACACAGGCGGGGGCTTCACCTTCTTTGAGTCTTCCGATACACATGTCACATTTTCTAACAATACCTAAGCGCTTGTTGTATTTAGGCACGTCATAGGGGCATTTTAGAATACAATACTGACAACCAATACACTGGTCGTCTAAATGACGGACAATCCCAGTTTGCTCATCTTTTTCATAAGCTAGGACAGGGCAGCCGTTCATACACCCTGGGTCTGCGCAGTGATGACATGCTGTGGTGACGGTCTGTTGACGGGGCTTGATAGTGGTGCCTCCGAATAAGACACCAATGTCACGCCATGATTCGTCCTCATCTAGCCCATTGAGGCTATGACAAGCAGTGACGCATGCTTTACAGCCTGTGCAAGCATCTAGATCTACTTCAAAAGAGTATTGCTCTCCGTCTTCGGGTAACCCTGTAGGAATGAGGCTGCGGTAGTATGGTTCCTGTAAGTGAGAGTCTTCTTTTTCATGAAATTGGCTGAATCGTTCAACCGCTGAAAGCGACTGCTGCTGCTCTAGTAGCTCATCGATGAGGTTGGTACCATCTACTTTGGAGGAGTAAGACATGACTTTTTAGTAAACGTCGCGGCCGTATCGCTTATCAGCTTTTAGCCTGTTGACATACTCAGCGGCATCAGCGGAGGATAATTTACCGTATGTTTCGATGATTTGATGTAGCGCTTTATCGACGTCCTTAGCCATGCGAGATGCATCTCCGCAGACATAGAAGTGAGCTCCACTCTCTAACCAAGAGTAAAGTTTTTCACCGTGCTCAATGATTTTATCCTGAACGTAGACTTTCTCAGCCTGGTCTCTTGAGAAGGCTGTACTGAGTTGGCTGAGATAACCGTCTTTTTGGAATTGTTCTAGTTCGTCTTGGTAGAGGAAGTCTGTAGCTACATGTGGGTTGCCAAAGAAAAGCCAATTTTTTCCGCTGGCTTGAGTGGCGGCACGCTCTTCTAGAAAAGCTCGGAAAGGCGCTATACCGGTTCCAGGCCCCACCATGATCATAGGGGTTTCTGGGTTTTCTGGTGGGCGGAATGCTTTATTAGAATGCATGAATACTCTTGGTGGTTGTGCATCGTCGCAGCGCTCAGCTAAGAATGAAGAGCAGACACCTTTTCGAGTAGTTCCATTAGATTCGTATTGGACAAGCCCTACCGTGAGGTGAACTTCATCAGGGTGAGCTTTAGGGCTCGATGAGATGGAGTAAAGACGAGGTGTTAGTTTTTTAAGTAATGATAAGAAATCAGTAGGGGACTCAAATGTAATAGGGTATTGCTTGAGTAGGTCGATGATGTCTCTGCCCCACATGAAGTCTGAAGTAGCGGCTTTGTCATCGAGTAATTTAACCAGTGACTCGTCCTTAGCTATGTCAGCCCATGCTTTTAGAACAGGGATCGTTAGATTACGGATTTCATATGTTTTTTGTAAAACGTCACGGAAGCTTTCTGTTTCACTTATTACTTCAGATCCATCGAATGGAAGTAAAGCTAGGATGTCATTAACGAGTTGAGTGCTGTTGACAGGGTAGACTCCGAGAGCGTCACCAGCTTCGTATTGTAATCCTGAATCTTTTAGGCAGAACTCTAAATGGTGAGTTGCTTTTGCGCTTTCCTCAGTATTGAGATTTTTGTTAACCAGTAACTTTGATGTAAATGGGTTTTTCTTATCGTGACCTGTAGATTCTTCATCTTCAGATACGGCAACTTGACCTAGTGCGGATATGACGCTTTCTGTCCAGGAAGCAAAGTCATCATCTAAATCTACATCACAGTCGACACGTGGCGAGATAGCTTGTGCCCCTAGCTCAATAAGACGTTTATCTAGATCGATTCCGCATTTACAGAAGTCAGGGTATGATGAGTCACCGATGGATAGGATAGAGTAATTTAGCTCTTTCAGAGATGGTGCGTTTTCAGCGTGCAGAGCATCATAGAATGACTGGATGTTATCAGGCGCTTCTCCGTCACCGTATGTACTGGTGATGATAAGTAGGTGAGATTCGCTAGCTAGTTTTGAAAAATCGTAATCCGAAGCGTCTACTAGTGTCGGAGCAAGGCCTGATTTTTTGCCCTGCTTAGCAAATTTTTTAGCTAAACCTTCAGATGTCCCCGTTTGAGACCCCCAGAGGACAGTCACGGGGAGTGTGGGGGTGTTATCCTCAGTGCCTCCTGCGTATGGTGCTAGGATGCCTGTTAGGTAACCGTTTAGCCATTCGCGTTGTTCAGGAGTAAATGGAGCATCATCTGGCAGGATGACTTGGGTAAGAGTATTAGACATGGGTATGAGGAACTGTGAATAGGGAAATTAAATCTTCTGTAGAATGACGACGGGTGAAGGATGTGAAACTTTCTTCTGGGTCACGCTGAGCGAGATATTGCTGTAGCATGTGTTCTACGGTGTTTGGAATTTTGGTGTAGGGGACCGACTGGAAAAGGTCTTTGGCTATTCCGCGATTATCATCCATACCACCACCAACGACAATATGATAGCCATCCACTGTTTTGCCATCAACTTTACATGGTGCACCCTGTAGGCCAATATCTCCACAGTAGTGCTGAGCACAGCTGTGCGCGCACCCTGTGACGTGAATATTGATGGGGTTATCTAGTTTAATACGTGATTCAAGATGTTTTGCGAGAGCGACCGATTGAGCTTTTGTATTAGCGGCAGCGAACTTACAGCCTGTGCTACCTGTGCAAGCAATGAGACCGCCAGAAATAGATGTAGAGTCAGTTTTAAATCCGATTTCTTCGATAGCTTTAGTGACGGCTTTGACATCTCTATCTGCGATGTGCGGTATGAGTAAATTCTGCCAGATGGTGAGTCTTATATCACCCTTGCCATATTGATCAGCTAGATCTGCAATAGCTTTCATTTGCTCTGGCTTCATACGCCCGACGGGGATGACCAAGCCTATGTAGTTCATGCCAGTTTCTTTCTGCGGGTGAACTCCATAGTGAGCTTGCCGGCCTTTTATTGGTTCAGGTTCGCAGTTTTCTAGAGGTAAGTAACGTAGAGGGAACGCTAATTTTTCCTGCACAGCAGAGAGCACTTTTTCTACGCCCCAGTCGTCTACGAGATACTTGAAACGGGCTTTTTTCCGGTTTGTTCGGTCACCATTTTCTATAAAGACACGTAGGATAGCTGCCGCGAGAGGAACACACTCTTCAGCTTTAATCATTAAGCCGCAATCAGAGGCCAGTTGCTTGTGGCCTGAGATACCACATAGCTGTAATCTAAAGTAGACGCCTGGCTGAAAATCACTTCCTTCAGGAGCGCTTTTTAATTCAGTGGCATAGAAGCCGACATCATTAGTGTCAGCTGCTGCACTGATTAGGCCGCCGCTGTCGAAGGCGATGTTGAACTTGCGAGGCAGGCCGTAGAGATCACGGTTGTTTAAAATGGCATGGTGCATACCACGAGCAAGAGGCATAACATCAATGAGTTCTTGCTGGTCAAAGCCTGAAGTTGCATTAGCTGTGACGTTACGCACATTGTCTGCACCTGCACCCTTCGATGTAAGCCCTAGTTCCGTCAGCTTGATCAGAGTATTTATTGTATTTCGTGGCTTGATCTCTCTGATCTGGAGGTTTCCACGTGTAGTAAGGTCAGCGTAGCCACCACCCCAGTCCCTAGCTACTTCTGCAAAACCACGGAGCTGGTGACTGTTAATTTGTCCACCTGGGACTCTAGCGCGTAGCATAAAGGAGTCTTGAGCTGGTTTGACATGAAAGAGGCCGTAGAACTTGTAGCGGAACATATCAGCATCTTCAGGGAAGATATCGAGCTCAGCATTTTTTAGGATATCATCCCATACATCTAACCCGTGTTTTTCATGTTTATAGAGCTCTTCTTTACAGAGTTCATCTATAGGCGTTCCATGTAGGAATTCTTCAGAGGCTTCAGATGGGTCATTAGTGAATCGTCCATCAGAAGTTTGCCCTAAGAATGGGTAACATGTTTTGATTCGCGCAGCTAAATACTGTTTTTGTTCGTCTGAGAAAGTGCTTGAATTGGGTGTCACGGCAATACAGTGAAGCAGCTAGCGTGCCATAATTTGATTGACCATGAGTGGTGTTCATTGTTGTGATGAGTATTTTTAGAGCTTGGTTTTAGGGGGTGAAAAAGGGCACAAAAAACCCTTTCTCAAATAAATCGAGAAAGGGTTTTTAAATTTTGTCTGATCAGCGTGAGCTGATTTCAGTTTACGCTTCAGCAAGCTCTACATTTACACGACGACCATTTTTGTCGAAGTATACCTTGCCTGAGACAAGTGAGTAGATTGTGTGGTCTTTACCGATGCCTACGTTGGCACCTGGGTGCCACTTAGTTCCGCGCTGACGGATGATGATGTTACCAGGGATAACAACCTCGCTGCCAAATTTTTTAACGCCGAGACGCTTGCTGCGTGAATCGCGACCGTTTTTAACGGAACCTTGTCCTTTCTTATGAGCCATAGTGGTAAGTAGTTAAATTTTATGAATGAGAGCAACTGGGGGTTAGCCAATGTTTGTGATCTGTAGCTTAGTGAGGCTACGGCGAAAACCTTTAGTTTTGTGGTATCCTTGACGACGTTTGAACTTAAAAGCTACGCCTTTTTTACCGCGAAACTGATCTACTACTTTAGCTGTAACGGTAGCTCCGTCAACTGTAGGAGTTCCTACTGTAGACTTAGATCCGTCATTAACGAGTAATACGGTCTCAAATTTTGCTTCTGAGCCCACTTCTGCGTCGATTTTTTCAACATCGAGTGTTTGACCTTCTTGAACGCGGTATTGTTTACCACCTGTTTTAAAAACTGCGTATGCCATGGGTGTGTTTTCCTTGAAAATTCTTATGATTACTAGCGCTTAGGTGTACCCTATAGCGCTGTTCGGAGGCGGAATGCACCACAATATGAGCTTATGAGCAAGTAAATTTTTGTCTAAAAGAAGGATATTTTTATATTTGTGATTAGTTTCACGGTATCGGCTGCTTTTGTGATCATTTGTTAAAAGTTCTTCAGATTACATACTAGATAGCAAAATAGGCGTTTAATAACAGTAAGCGCTTATGTCTTATTTAATCGGGATGTAGTTTGTA
>CAYNLE010000022.1:0-21859 GCA_964397975.1 uncultured Verrucomicrobiales bacterium
TCAAAAAGGAAGTCATCGACTACTTCTTAAGCAGCTCCAAATCCATCACTCAGATCGAGGAAGCCAATACAATAGCCATTTGCTAAGAAATCAGCTAAAAGCTCATGACTTCAATCAATCCATGTCAGGCAAAGGTAACTGCTATGACAACGCCACCTGCGAGAGCTTTTTCTCAACTCTCAAACGAGAAATGTTACCAGACTGTGGCTATTTCGAAACACGCGAAGAAGCTAAGAGTCATATTTTTGGGCACATCGAAGGCTTTTACAACACACGAAGAAAACACTCCTCCTTAGGCTATCAATCGCCACTGGAGTTCATCAAAGAAAATAACCAGCTTGAGCTAACAGCATAAATCAAGTAACCATCAATTTAGGAGACACGCTGCGCGAAATCTTTGGGGAACTCCACTTTCCTCCCATCCTAACAGATTACTGTTTTAAGGTAGAGCTGGGAGGGAGAGGCACCTGATGAGCAGCACGCCAGTCAGTGAGTTCCTTCAACATTGCCTGTGCCTTCTCCGGCTCAGTATCGACAAGGTTTTGGCTCTCTTTGAGATCATCTTTGGTATTATAAAGCTCGGTTTTCCCTTCCTTAAGAAATTGGATGAGTTTCCAGTCCCCCTTACGGATCATCGAGCACGGAGGGTCTTTGTAGGTGCTGGCGATGTGCCAGAAGATCGCCCGCTCTGCTAGAGGCTTCCCTTGAATGAATGGCACGAGGCTAGTACCATCAAGCACTCCTTGGTAGTCTTTAACCCCCGCTAAATCTAAGAAGGTGGGAAAGAAATCAAGACCCTGCACGGGATCTTGCACTCTACGTGGAGCCACTATTTTGGGCCAATTGATGAGTGCTGGGACTCGGAGCCCTCCATCGTAAACATTGCCCTTTGCCCCACGCAGATTTTTATTCACACTCTGCCTGCTGTTAAAGCCATTATCTGATGTGAAGATAATCACCGTGTTCTCGCGCAGACCAGCGCCATCAAGATAATCAAGGATGCGTTTCACATTATCATCGATGGATTTGACCATGGTGGCATAGGTAGCAATATTCCGCCGGTTTTTTCCCTTCCTTGCGGCCTGTCCAGTACCCTTATCTCCCGCCTTGTGCATGAAGTGTTGTAGGAGCGTTTCGTCCCGAGACACTGATGGCATATGCGGTGCATAGTAATGGAGGTTTACGAAGAAAGGCTCGTCCTTGTGACGTTCCATAAAGTCAATCGCATCCGTTGTCAGCCTATCTGTTAGCCAGCCATCATTATCCCTGTCCTTGATCCACGGGTTTTTAAAGGGGGCAACATAACCTCCACTCGGGGCATTATAACCTTTGGCATATCCTCGTGCAGGATCACCCCACCAGGTGCCCCCAACATTTTCATGAAATCCACGCCCGGTAGGGTAGTATTGCTGGATCTCCGGCCTTTGATGGCTTTCCAGCCAGCTCAGATCTCCACTCTTGGGCTGAGTTAGCTTTTTGCGCAGTAGTAATTCTTTTTCCCGATCAGGATGAGGCCCAACAATATGCCACTTCCCTAAGTGAATCAGTTGATAACCCACCTCTCTGAGAGGTTTAGCAAACACCGTATGCTCTGAACCCACTGTCCACTTTGAAAAAATATTATCCTCCGCCGGTCCCCTTTCTAAAACAGGCACTGTGTAACACCCTGTGCGAAAAGACTGCTGCCCTGTTAACAAAGCCGCACGCGAGGGAGAGCAGGTGGGATACATAAAGGCATTTTCCATCACCAAGCTCTCCTGAGCCAAAGTATCTAAATGAGGAGTCTCAAAATACTCACTCCCCATAAACCCCACATCCTGCCACCCCAAATCATCAGCTAGGATAAAGATAATATTCGGCTTCTTTTCACCTGCTGATAGCTCGATCACAGTGAGGCATAGGCTAAAAAATATGATTACAAAGGTAATGGAGTGTTTCATTGTGAGCTTTGAGAGGTGCTAAGGAAATTACGATAATGGTACAAAAGTTGGCAACCAGAAACTTTATAAAAGTTGACAGGCAACCAGCAAAGCTTGTGGCCACTTGAGATGATTAATTTCATCAACCGTATCGCAGTCACATACGAGGGTTCTTGGTGCAGATGGGCCGGGAGCGGAAGGGTAAGAATATGCTTATCATGTGATGAGCAGGACTGCTGGTGGTGAGTTTCTTTTTGGCGAGGAGGAGAAAGAGGGGCTGAAGAGGTTGATATGGAAGATGGCGGGTTTCTGTGGCGTGAAGGTTTTTGTCATTTAAACCCATGGTGGACAAGTCCATGAAAAAGAGCCACTTTTTGTGCGTATCCCTGACGCTCCCTATGATCCTCTCTATCTAGATATATCATGTCATTTCGCATCCTTCCATTAATCCTGCTTACTTTAAGCCCTCTCTCTTATGCTGAGCCAATACAGGGGATCCCTCCTGTCACCGCTCCATTTAAAAAAGGTGAGGATAGCCTCTGTGTAAATGATTGGTGGAATAGACCCACTCCTACAGAGCCGGTAAAACTTATCTGTGACCTTAAGGTGCCACGTGATCAGACTGTAGCTTTTGGTATATATACCACACACGCTAATACACTAAAGCTCACCGCACAGCTCTATCCTCTCTACCCTAAGGAGACTCGCGAGGTCCGCCTAGAAATCAAGCAGAATGGCGAGTGGAAAGAGATAGCTAAGCAGAAGGTGCACGATCTAGGCTGGAGCACCTCCTTTAAAATAACTGAGTGGGATGATATGCAGGATACCTCATATCGTTTACTTCATGGAGAAAACGCCTCATTTGAAGGTCTTATACGCAAGGACCCCAAGGGGAAAAAAGAGATCGTGATAGCAGCACTATCTTGTAACTCTAACAGAGACCGAGGCCTGCGCCCCGAGTATACGCGTAATATCAATATTCAAAACCCCGACCTCATCTTCTTTGCTGGTGATCAATCTTATGATCATAAGGAGCACACCGCTGCTTGGCTAAAGTTCGGCCTGGCTTTCAAAGAACTATTTCGTAATCGCCCATGTATTACCATTCCTGACGATCATGATATTGGACAGCCTAACCTCTGGGGCGAAAATGGAAAAATCGCCAAGAATTCAAAGGGTGATAGCGGTGGATACTACTATCATCCAGAATACGTCCGCATGGTAGAGCGCCAACAAACTGGCCACCTGCCAGATGCTTATGACCCTACGCCTATTGAGCAAGGGATTGGCGTTTATTACACCAATCTCCTTCTAGGAGGTATCGATTTTGCAATTCTTGAGGATAGGAAATTTAAAACAGGCCCGCGTGGCAGACACCCTATGAAGGGGCCACGTCCAGACCATATTCGAGA
This sequence comes from uncultured Verrucomicrobiales bacterium, assembly GCA_964397975.1. GTDB lineage: Bacteria > Verrucomicrobiota > Verrucomicrobiia > Verrucomicrobiales > Akkermansiaceae > Oceaniferula. The sequence continues at coordinate 3,332 of CAYNLE010000022.1, forward strand.
CCCTAAGTATGACCCGAAAGTCGTGGATGTTCCTGGCCTTAAGCTTCTGGGAGAACGGCAGCTGAAGTTTCTCGAAGACTGGTCTGATAATACAGAGGGCGTGAGTATGAAGGCGGTATTATCCCAGACAGGTTTCTGCGGAGGTGTGCATCTTCACGGGAATCCAAAAAACCGACTTCACGCCGATATGGACTCTAACGGCTGGCCTCAGACAGGACGCAACAAAGCCTTAAAACTGATCAAAAAAGCCAATGCTGTGCACATTGCTGGGGACCAACACCTAGCTACTGTCGTCCACCACGGTATTGATAAACACACTGATGGACCATGGGCATTTGTCGTCCCCGCCATTGTCAACACTGTCTACGGCCGCTGGTGGTCCCCTGAGGGAGGTCTCGCTGGAGCAAATCCACCAGCAGGGAATCCTCTCCCATGGGTAGGCGATTATAAGGATGGTTTTGGAAATAAAATTACTATGCACGCCTACGCAAACCCTACTCACAGAGGTAAATCACGCGGAAAAACTAAAGACATAACAAGCATGGGTGATGGCTGGGGACTTATTCGCTTCCAGAAAGACAGTAAGAAAGTCACCTTCGAGTGCTGGCCGCGTTTCTCTGATCTCTCCAAGCCTGCCGCACAACAATTCTCTGGGTGGCCCATTACTATCCAAACTGGTAAATGATAGAGCGCTCTCATTGAGCACACGGTTAAAGCATTCTTTAAGAAAGAATCGCCAAAAGTCGGCGGCTTCTCGAAAAGAAAGTAAATGACGATAATTTAAAGGCCGCTTTTTGAAGGGTCGATTGATCCATTAAAATAGGACTTATAGGCAGCATGAATCGCTAGTTGATCCTCGTGAGTGTAAGTTTTTTTCTCCTTACTGCTCCATACCACACCTGGCCATGCGGGGTCGGTTTCGTGGCGGACTATGACATGGATGTGGAGCTGGCGCACGATGTTGCCGATGGCGCCGGTGTTGATTTTGTCAGCTTTGAAATGCTGTTCTACGAACTGGGAGATCTGGCGAGTGATTTGGCAGACTGAGGTGTAATCGGCCTCGTTCAGCTGGTGCAGCTCCGTGATGGATACGTCCACTTCTGGAACGAGGACGAACCATGGGAAGACAGCGTTATTCTTCAGGAGAACGCGGCAGATGCCAAGTGTTCCAAAGTCGAATCCGCCTTTGGCGAGTCTTTCATTCAGTTCAAATGACATCGTAGTAATAAATTAGCTTCTTCTCTTTTTCTCGTCGGTCGCGTTTCTAGAGCGTGTGGAGAATGTGATAGGGATACCTGGGGAATCGTAGTCCTCGCGGAGACGATTGGTGAGGTATTGCTCGTAGTTTTCCGTGAGGAGCTTCTTGTCGTTTACAAACATGATGTATGTAGGGACGGGGATTGCTGTGTAGCGATCGTTGATGGCTGTTGTCGCGTAGAGGAGCTTGAGGCGTTTGCCTTTTTTCGTCTGTGGTGGGTTTTTCTCAAAGGCTGCAGTGAGGTAGCGATTGAGTTTACCTGTCGTGATAGGTGACTGAGCGCATTTACGGATTTCAGCTAGCTTGGCGAATATGAGTCCGATGGACTGATTCTTAAGTGCTGAAACAGCAACGAATGGTGCGTAGGCGAGGAAGAAGAGTTCATTACGCACGTGCTCGGTGACTTCTTCAAGTCTTGCTGTGCGGCCAGCTCCTGGGTGGAATAGGTCGAACTTATTTAGAACGATGAGGCAGGGTTTTTTTTCATCCTGAATCATGCGCGCGATCTTTCTATCTTGAGCTGATACTCCATCAGCGCAATCGATAACGAGGAGGCAGATGTCAGAACGACGGATTGAGCGCTCGGCTCTCATGGCGGAAAATATTTCGACAGATGAGTCCATCTTTGTTCTACGTCTGATACCTGCAGTATCGATAAGTGTGTGGCGCTCACCTAGAAATTCATATGGAACATCGACAGCGTCACGGGTAGTTCCCGCGACATCTGAGACGATAGTGCGTTCGTCTTTGAGTATAGCATTAATAAGAGATGATTTCCCAGCATTTGGGCGTCCTACGATAGCGATTTTAAGCCCCTCTTTTTTTACACTTTCTTCCGCTTCTTCTATGTCTTTGTGTAGTGGGGCTATAACCTCGTCAATGGTGTCAGCGATGAGGTCTAGGTTTTTTCCTAGCTCTGCAGATGCTGGGATTCCTTCCCCGTAACCTAGAGAGGCAAAATCTCCGAAGAGCTGATCTTGCTTGTCATTGTCTGCTTTGTTAATGATAAGCTGAATAGGGGCTTTGGACTTTCTGAGAAGCTGAGCTAGAGCCTGATCAATAGCGGTGATGCCGTCTTTTGCGTCTACTACGAAGAGGATGAGGTCGGCCGTCTGCATGGCGATGTATGCCTCAGTGTGAACAGCTGTGCTAAAGCCGTCATCTAATGTTGCGCCGATGCCGCCAGTGTCGACAATGGTGCATGCAGACTCTGTCGTGGCACAGGGTGCGGATATACGGTCACGCGTGACACCTGGTTGATCATGGACGATGGCGATACGTCGTCCAGCTAGGCGGTTGAAAAGGGCAGATTTACCGACATTGGGTCGGCCTACAATGGCTACAGTTGGCATATTAAAAGAAGTGGGTGAGTGATGATTTTTATGTGGTGCGGCCTTGTTTCAATTGTTTTAGGCCTTGGCGGAAGTATTCTATACCTGACCAGAGGGTGAATATACTGGCTAGTATGGTAGGGTATATGGGTGATAGAGGGATGATTTTTAGCATCACCCAGCCCAGTAGTATCATCTGTGTAACGGTGCAGACTTTACCTGTCCAGTGGGGTTTGATGGGGACGTGCTTGTTCAGATAGTGCAGAATCCAGATGCCAGCAATAATAATGATATCTCGAGTAATCATTAGTGTGGTGAACCACGATGGGATATTCCAGCCTTCGCCCCATGGGATAAAGGTTAAAAAGACAACTCCAGTGAGAAGAAGAGTTTTATCAGCAAACGGATCCATGAAAGCGCCAAATTTCGATTTTTGATCGTAGTGGCGTGCTAAGTAGCCATCGAGCGCATCACTTGCTGAAGCGAGGGTGAATATACCAACGGCAAGCCATCTGATAAGTTCATTAGGTGTGCCTGATTTCACGCTGTCACCATAGTAGACAGCTAGCACCGCGAATACAGGGGCGCAGAAGAGTCTGCCCAGTGTGACCTTGGATGCTAGTGTGATCTGGCTCATCGCTATATTGTTTTAACCTTGATGGTGTTTATAGGAAGTTTTTTTGCGTCAAGTGTTGCCTTTTGAGCTGAGGGCGTATCATGATCTAGTCATGAAACCAAGGGTAGGAGATCCGGCACCAGCTTTTAATGTCGATGTAGTAGATCCTGATAGTAGTGAAGTGAAGAGGCTCTCTTTAACTGATCTTCGAGGGCAGCGAGTCGTTTTGGTATTTTATCCTAAGGATAGTACGCCGGGCTGTACGATTCAAGCTTGTGCTATTCGTGGTGAGTGGTCTGCGCTAGAAGGGCGGGCGGCTATTTTTGGTGTCAGTGTGGATGATGTTAAAAGTCACCAAAAATTTATCAGAAAACAGGAGCTTCCTTACCCTCTACTCAGTGACACTAGTAAAGAGCTGGTAGAGGCATACGGTGTCTGGGTTCAGAAATCGATGTTTGGGAAAAAGTATATGGGGATAGAGCGAAGTACTATTGTGATTAGTCCAGAGGGGGTAGTTGAGGCTGTATTAGAAAAAGTGAATCCAGCTAAGCATCTGACGAAGCTGATGGATGTTCTTAGCGAATTAGAATCTTAATATTACGTAGAATGAATCAGACCGAGATAAGAAACCGCCTTGATGCTATGGGCGTGATGCCTTCTAAGAAGCTGGGGCAGAATTTTTTAGTAGATGAGAATGTAGCTCGCTGGATAGTTGACCAGCTAGATATTCAGTCTGGTGAAACTGTAGTGGAGGTTGGACCTGGGACTGGTGCTCTTACTGAGCATGTTGTAGAAATAGCTGACCGTGTTATTTTAGTAGAGTTTGACGCTCGTTTAGCGGAGGGGCTTACGGAGCGTTATGCTGATAATGATAAGGTAGAGGTTCATCATCATGACGGTGCTCGCTTTGATGTTGGAAAGCTATATAAATACGCTCCTATTAAGTTAATAGGTAATTTACCCTATTCTGCCGGCGGAGCGATTATGCGTAACTTCATGAAGAAGCCTTCGCCGATCTCTAAAGCTGTGCTGATGCTTCAGAAAGAGTTTATTGATAGGATTATAGCAAAGCCTAGAACGAAAGAATATGGTGTTCTCTCGCTGCGCATGCAGTCAGAGTGGGTTAGCCGGCCGGTCAAGACGATCCCTCCACAGGCATTTTTTCCTCGTCCATTGATCGATTCGACCGTGATGGTTTGTGATCCTTTAGCTGCTGAGGATAAGGCGCCGTTACCGATTTATGATGCACGTTTGTTCGATGAAATTGTTAGGCGGGGTTTCGCGCAGCGTAGAAAGCAGGTTCGTAAGCAGATGCCTGACGCTTCATCCTGGGGTGGAAGCTGGGAGCAGGCAGCTGAGCTGATAGGTCTACCCGTGACAGCTAGAGCGGAGGAAATATCGCTGGAGCAATGGGTTGAGCTAACTCGTTATTATGATGACCACCCTTTAAAAGATAAGCCTCAGGACTTGTCCGAGCTTTTTGATGTAGTGGATGCTGATGACCTGGTTCTGCGGCAGGAGTCTAGAGCAGTGGTTCATGAGCAGGGGTTGATGCACCGAGCTGCGCACGTGTTTGTATTTAATAAGAAAAAAGAGATTTTGCTGCAGAAGAGATCCCTTTTAAAAGATAAAAATCCAGGTGTCTGGGGCAGTAGTGCTGCTGGGCATTTGGATGCTGGTGAAAAATATGAAGCCGCTGCTGAGAGAGAGCTTTCTGAGGAGTTGGGAATAAACTCAGTGGATATTCAAGAAATCGGAATGCTTGCTCCATCAGAAGAAAATGGGTGGGAGCACATTCGCATTTTTATTACGAGATACGATGGGGCGCTTAGATTTCCAGCTAGTGAGGTGGAGTCTGTGCGCTGGTTGTCTGCAGATGATTTGCAGGACTGGATAGAGCTGCGTCCACAAGATTTTTCTTATGGTTTTATCCAGTGCTGGCGACTCTTCTATACGAGTTTGCAAGAGCGAATAGAGCGGGGCGACCCGGAAGCTTAGGTGGCTAAGTTTATGGTGGGTCCACTAGGAGTCGAACCTAGATCTACGGCTTCGGAGGCCATCATTCTATCCATTGAACTATGGACCCGTTTATTGATGTGAGGTAGCGCATTTCCTTACATGTTGTAAGGTGATATTTCACCGTAGCATGAGCTTTTGAAGCGCTGTGCTATGAGCTTGTGTAGTGATGTTATTGGAGGTCGTCAAGAGCTCGCTAAGCAGATACCTATATTATTTTGATGTTGCTGGTTACGAGGCTGCCGTTTAGTCACCTTTTCTTAAAAATATTTCTTTACTAAGAGTTTTGAATCGAGAGAATGCCTAGACGTTTTCGGTCATTTATTCATTACCGAAACCATTATATAATTCATTCGAAACGCGTAAGGCATACGAATATAAGATATATTCCTAATCATTTATCCATGAAATTAACATTGAACAAGTCTGCTAAAGCAGCTCCTATCTCAGCATTAATCATTTTCCTTTCAAGTGCATCTTCGCTATTTGCTGCAGGAGAGAGAGAAAGCTTGTTAACCACTTATGTTGTTGATGGCGGCTGGCCGATGATCCTCATTGGGTTGCTTATTATGGCTCTTATCGCATTATGTGTATTTAACTACATTAACTTGAGTAAGGCTAAGTTTTGTCCTGAAAACTTGAAGGCAGCTCTTATGGATCACATGTCGAATTGTCGTATTCGTTCAGCTATTGAGGTGGGTGCTTCACATCCTAGTTACCTTGGTCGCATGATGGCATACGCACTTCCAAATGTAGATGCTCGCCGTATCGAAGACTTAGGTCGAGATTACGTAGAAGACGCTATTGCAGATTTCACTATCAACGAGAATCGTAAATCAATGACTCTCATTAACTATATTTCACTCATTGCTCAGTCAGCACCGATGGTAGGTCTTTTCGGAACAGTTCTTGGTATGGTTGGCGCATTCGCTACATTGGCTGGTGCTGAAGGTGGTGCTGATCCATCAGATCTTGCTGGAAATATTTCGGTAGCACTTCTTACTACTTTGTGGGGATTGGTTACTGCTATTCCTGCTCTTGTTGCATACTTCTTCTTTAAGAATAAGCTTAATAACCTTGTTGCTGAATGTCAGCATGCAGCTGAAGAACTACTTAATGCTTCTATTCAGAAGGTAAATGGTGACGCTCACCTTACTAAGATTCCTGAAGGTGTCGCTGAATAGTCTTTGGGGAATAGAATAGTAGGCTTAGCTCAAGTAGCCTTTTTACCACTTTTAATACTTTATATATGCCATCTAAAAAATTACGTGCAGCATCCTCTGTTCCTGAGGATGACTTGCAGGTAGATATGTCGCCGATGATCGACATGGTGTTTTTGCTACTTATCTTTTTCATCGTAGCATCATCAGCTATTATTGTGAAACAAGATCCATCGGTAGAACCTCCTGTAGCTAAAAATTCAGAATCAGCTAAAAGTGATATAGGTCGTATCGTTGTTAATGTGCGCACTGATGGAACTTTTGCTGGAGAGATTGCCAGTAATACGCTAGCTGATGAAAATGCTATATCTGAATACGTGACGACTAGAATGCGTGAAGAAGAAGATTCTGGTAAAACTAATATTGTTCTGCATCTTCGTGGTGATAAAGCCGCTGCATTCAAATATTCTCGAACAGTGATAAGGGCAGCAGCAGCTGTTAAAGTAAATAAGGTGGTCTTTTCAGTTTATCCATTTGCTCCTACGCAGTAATCTATTTGGTTATTATACGAACAAGTTATTTAGTAAAATATGTCCCGGAAAAAAAAATCTGATACCTTAGAAAATGATGAGCCAATCTTAGATATTTCATCACTGATCGATGTCTGTTTTCTACTGTTGATTTACTTCATTGTTACGACGACGATTTCAGCGCGTGAACAAGATCTGAGTATGGCGATCCCTACTGATGGAAGTGGCGGAGCTCCGCCACTAATTCCACCAATGTTCATTAAGGTGGATGCTTTAAATAGAGTGTATCTTAATTCTGGTCCATCTCAGGAGCAGATAGAAGATTCTAGTGCGGGGCGTAATTTGTCTCAGCTTGATCAGAGGTTAAATGACTACGCTGCTACCACTTCAGCTGGTGGGCAGGAACCAGTAGTTCAAATTTATGTCGATAGTGAAGCTAAACAGCAAAGATTAGTTGATGTACTGAATAGCTTAGCAGGTGCTAATATTGGCCAGATTACATTTACTGATCTTATAGAATAAGAACGTTTCATTATCTGATGCTGGAATATATCTAAAGATATTAGTAGAGCATATTACTATCAAACCTACTTCATAAAGGTGGATTTCTTTATTAAAGGATCCACCTCATTTATACAAATAATCTATTATTCGAACTTAATCATTTTTTATGATCGCAATAAATCAAGTAATCCATCGTTTTCGCCGCCTTTATCTTGTTGGTATCTGCTTTACTGCCACATCACTAGCGTCCCCGTTTGCTGAAGCTCAGATTCAAGAGTTATTCCCAGCTGCGGATGAGGCGAGAAAAGCTGGTAAGTTTGAAGAAGCTCAAAAGATCTTAACTAAAATTATTGATCAAGAGGGTGAGGGCGCTGTTAATAAGCATGGTGCTAAATTTGGTGTTATTTATTATAATAAAGGTGTTTTAGAGCTTGTTTTAGCTGAAAAGTTAAAGAGAGCGAAAGACGATGCTGGTTATCAAAAATGGTGTGCAGCTGCAGCTAGTTCATTCGAGACCTGTTTCAAGGATTTTCCAGATGGAGCAGGCGGTAAAGAAGATCTTAAAAACCCATTTCATACAGCTAGTTTACAGCGCTGGGGAGATGCAGTAAGAGGTCTTAATAATCATACAAAAGCAGTTGATTTATATAATCAGTTTTTGGCAAAGAGAAAGAAGAGAGACGCTTTTTCTCCAAATGAGGGAGCTTTCTATGTTCATTTAGCGACATCCAACTTCTTGTTAGAAAAACCAAATATTAAAGATGGTATCAAACATTTAGAAAAGGGCGCTTTTGGCAAGCTAGGTTTAGCTGTAGCTCCAAATTCAAAAATCCAAGCTTACAAAGCATTCTCTGATGCTGTGATTAAAAGCAAAGATGAAAACGTATTAGTCGACTTCTTAGATCGCAACAGCGGTAATTTGAAATCGACTCCGTATGAGATGTATAAGAATTCGCTTATATTTGCTCAGATGGGTAATGTGGCGTTGAAGGCAGAGATGAATACGTTAGCGTTTAAGCTATTTGCCTTAGTTCCTAGCACGCCAGCTGTCATTGATGATATTAAGGCTATCATTAAGCAGTTACCTAAACGAAGGGGATTACGTGATGGTTCTATATTGATTGATATTGCGCAGCTAAAGAAAACACAAAAATCTTTAGAGCAACAAGTAATCAAAGGAACAACAACTGACGCTACAGTTCTGAAATCCTTAGTCTACATGCACCAGAAGGCGGGTAACTTGCGTGGTGTCTATGCTGTGCTTAAGCAGTTAGAAAAGGATTATAGCAAAAGTAAAGATCGTGAGGGCAATCTATTTAACTTAGTTAATATTTCAGCAGTCTTAGATCAGGCAGATGATACCATAGAATATGGTAACAGATTCTTAAGTGACTTTAAAAAGAGTAAGAAGAAGCCAGATGTAGAAAAGCTACTGCTTACAGGTTTGTTCTACCGAGGTCAATACGCCGCTACTATCGAGCAAGCTGAGAAGTTTAAAATTGGAATGAAGAAGCCGTCAGATGAGCATGATGTGTGCTTGTTTGTATTAGGTGGAAGTCATTTCTTTTTAGGAAATGCAGCGGAAGCAGATAGATATATCTCTCAGCACGCTAAAGAATATCCAAAAAGTAAACTCGGCCAGCAGAGTAAATATTATCAAGCATCTAATCTAACTCGTCTAAGAAAATGGGGAGAAGCCCAGAAGCTTTTAACTGAGTTCCTCGATGCTAACCCTAATGTGGGGGATAATCCATTCATGGCAAATGCTTTGTATGATTTAGCGAATTGTAATTATAACCTTAAAAATAATGATGATGCGTTGATTAGTCTAGATCGCCTCGAAAAAGATTTTAAATCATCAAGTGTTATCGATCTTGCATACAGCCTTAAAGGAAATATTTATGAAGCTAAGGCTGAGTTCAAACAGGCTGAAAACTATTATAACTTGGCGGTCAAAACGGCGAAATCATTAGGCCATAAAAGAGTAGTTGCACAGGCTTTATTCAACCTTGTGGGTTTCTTAGGTTCTAAAGAACTAGATGGTAAACCTAACCCGCGTTTGAAGGATGCAGTTCCTTACTATGATCAATTTATAAAGGAATACTCAGATACACCATACCTGCCTCAGGTGGCTGTATACGGATTATTACCGATGAACTCCGTTAACCGTGCTGATGAGGGATTAGCTAATCTACAGAAGGTGATAGAAGACCTCGCGGTTAAGGAAAAACCATTTTTTCTAGAGGAATCTATTGCAGCGTTTTCAAAGTCCTTTTTATCTATGAAAGGTAATTCAGCTGACAAACTCAAAAAGCGTTTTGAGGGATTCAAGGTTGGCTTAAAAGAGAAAAGAGCTTTGGCCTTAATTCGTATTGAAGTTATTCAAGCTTATGAAGGCGCGTTAAAGGTTGCTAGACAGAAAAATGATGAGAAGCTAACTGTTAAATATGAAGCTAGTATCAAAGCTGCATTTAGAGACCTTAAGCAAACATTCAAACCTACTGATCTTTCTAAAACGATTTTGGTCAAGATAGGCGATTACTTAAGAGTAAAGACGTCAGCTCCTAATCAAGCGTTACCTTACTATGAAGAATTAAAGAAACGTAATGATAAAAAGTTTACAAACACGGCCCTTATGGGGATAGCGAGTGTCAAAGGTTTATCACCTAAGGAAGCTGATAAGAAAGAGTCTATAGCTACTTTGAAACAAATTTTAAGCCAGCTTCCAAAAGAGAAAAAATCGGCTGACGAGAGAGCTCTTGAAGAACAAGTTCTCTATAATTTGGTAGAGCTATCATCACAAACAACGAACTGGGCTGATACAGAAAAATACAGTAGGTTGTATTTAGATAATAGGCACTCTAAAAAGGCTGCAGAGATGAGCTACTTATTCGCGGTGTCATTTGATAAGCGCGGTAAGTCTGAAGATGCGATTAGGTTCTATTCATTAGTTTATGGTAGTTATGCAGGTTTCCTCGAGCTTTCGGTTCCATCTATAGAGCGAATTGTTGAGCTTACTTGGAAACGTAACCTGAAACAAGGTGCCAAAGTAGGTGATGCAGTCTTGAAGCTAGATGACCGTCAGGCAGCTTACGAAGCTGGAGCAAACTTTATCCGAAGAACTAAAAAGAGTATGGAGGATGATGGCGTTCCTGATGAAATCAAAAACGAGATAAGAGGTGTCGCGGCCCTTGTGAAAAAGTATGAAGATTCGGGTGAAGTAAAAACTCTCGCAGAGCAAGCAGCTGAGAAGAATAAGAGAACTCGCTAAGTAGATAAAATAAATTTTTAACATCTAAGGTATCAACCCAATGAACATCCGTTTTATATTACCACTCATCACACTCGTAGGTTTATCAGGTTCAGCTTTATCAGCTGAAGTTCCCGCTCGATTACTTATGGCAGATGGGAAAAATACGAATTGTCTTCTACAGAAATTTAATAAAGGAGTTCTTTCATATCACCTGAACAAAGTAGACCAGAGAGTTCTCAAAGCAAAGCTCTCTGAGCTAGATGGTGTTTATTTTTTCGAGCCAAAAGTCTACACAGAAGCGATGCAGCTTTTTAATGAAGCAAAATATGCTGAAGCTAAGAAGAAGTTTTCTAAATGTGAAAAAGACTACGCCTTAGCATCTACTATTAAGGGTAACTATGCGAGCTTAGCTGGTTACTATAAGCTCGAGTGCAGTCGCCGTTTGTTTGACTTTACTGCTTTAGCAAGTGACCAAAAGAACTTTAAGCAGGGAGCTCTTACTAGAGAGGTTCAGCTTGAACAGTTAGAGCTAAATAGCTTATGGGCCACCGTCAGTAAAGAAAACTGGGAGGCTGTTCTTACTCAAGTAGATACTTGGTATCAACGTAAACTCACAGGAGGTCAATTAGCCCAAGTAACATACTGTCACGCTCTTGCTCTTGATAAACTTTCTGCGACAAAGCCAGAATATGTTGAGCAAGCTCTGAATCAATATAATGCAGTATTGATTGCTGACTTTTCAGCATCATCTGAGCTTGTTATTCAGTCTGTCGAGAATGCACTTAATATTTATTTAGCGGATAAAGAAGTCCAGGTTGCTACGAAAGCGTGGAAATCTAAAACTGAAGATAAACAGTCAGCTGGATACGATAAGTTAGTAGAAGCGAATGCTCTAGCGAACCTTTATAAAGTAGCGGGCTATGATAGAATCAAACCATTGGATGCAAAGCATTCAGCCTTATTGAAATACGCACCACCTAAAAAATAGGAGCTGATCTAAACGACTAAAAATACCTTACAATAGAGGAGTCTATTTTTTAGGTTCCTCTTTTTTTATAGTGAGGCCACGTTTCGTCAGTCTGGCGTTGATTGGATCTGCGACGGTTTCAGGCTGCCAGCCTAGTTTGCGTCCCTCTTCGATAATTATTTCAACCATATCAGGGCGGAATACACGCGGGCACTGAGTGATGATCATTTGACCTTCAGGGAACTCATTGAGCTCAATGCAGACTTCTACAAAATTCTGCAAACTACGTTTTGTCCAGCGATACTGAAGATCGTAGAAACAGGTTACTTCGCTCTTTTTAATAGGTAGTGCCATGCTCAAAGCCATAGCTTTATTCTATCGAATTGCCAAATATGAAGTACGTAAATCGGTAGATATAAAGAAGATCCCAAATACACCGAAACCTTTTCCAGTTGTCGGTGTTTAAACTTTTATGAGATACATTCTACTTCTATTACTAATAACAAGTTCACTGACCTATGCTCAGCGAAAAAAAGGGCCAGATATAGCCCCTGCGGAAGGCTCTGTAGCTCCTGAACTGAAAGCACAAAAACTAGATAGTGAGGAGTTTGTTGATTTAGGTAAACTTAAGAAAACTACCGTTCTTATTTTTGGCTCATACACCTGAGGACCTTTCTCTCGTGAAGTTGGTCAACTTCAGAAAATGTATGATGAACACAAAGGTGAGGCTGATTTTTACCTTATTTATACTAAGGAAGCTCACGCTGTAGATAGCAGACGCCCTAGTAAAAAAGTGGAAATCATGAATCATAAAACAATCGATGATCGTGAAGCTGCAGCAAATAAATGTTTATCTGATTTATCGCTCTCCATTCCTACTCTTGTTGATGATATGAAGGACTCTGTTGCCACAGCTTACTCTAGTCATCCGGATAGGCTCTTCATCATCGATGATAAGGGGAAAATAGCTTACCGCGGTGATCGTGGACCTAGGGGATTTGATATTGAGGAGATGAAGCTAAGGCTTCTAGAGATATTGAAGTAAAACGCGGCTTAGGTTAGATAAGAGCTGGACTTTATCACTCACCTCGCATGCTCTGTATTTCGTGCAGAGTAGTGACCATAATAGTGTAAAGCCTGAGCACTTTAAACCCTCGTTCCGTAAAGAAACGTGGGTAACCTTTTTGCTGTCATTACCTCTGATAGCTGGGCAGGTGGGGCAGATGCTTACCTCGGTTGCTGATACGGTTATGGTAGCTCGTATCGGTAAGGATCAGTTAGCTGCGTCGAGTTTTGCTAACGCGATCTTAATTATGCCGTTTTTGTTCGGGGTAGGTTTTTTGATATCGATCTCTGTCAGAGTCTCACAGGCTCGAGGTGCTGGACGTGGTGGGGACGTTAGTACTGCTTTGCGTCATGGCACATGGGCAGCTTTATGTTTAGGGCTGATTGTTTTAAGCCTGATTGTCTGTATGATGCCCTTTTTAGGTTACCTTGGTCAGCCTGCAGAAGTGGTGGCTTTGACTCCGACTTATCTTTTTCTTTGTACTGTGTCATTGGTCCCAGCCTATATGATTATGGGGTGGAAAAACTTTGCAGATGCTCTGAACCGGCCGTGGGTGCCATTCTGGATTTTGATGTCTGGAGTGGGATTAAATATTTTTCTGAACTGGTTATTGATTTTTGGTAAACTGGGCTTTCCTGAATTGGGCTTAGATGGAGCAGGTTGGGCGACTTTGCTCTCACGCTGCTATAATGTTATTTTTCTCTACTTCTGGATCACAAGATCTAGAGGTGTAAAGCAATGGGCTCCAGCTAAGCTAAGAGCGTGGTGGGGCAATTGGGATAGGTCAGAGTTTTCTAGTTTAGTTAAGCTGGGTATTCCTATGGGGTTTCAGCTTATTGCCGAAATTACAGCTTTCTCACTGGGTGCGGTATTGATCGGTTTCTTTGGAGTTGTTTCTCTGGCAGCGCACCAGCTGGTTCTGACTTGTGTCTACGTTGCGGCGATGTTCCCTGTCGGAGTAGCTATGGCCTTAACCGTAAGAATAGGGGCCGCTTCTGGAGCGGAGAGGGAGATAGGGAAGAAAAGAACGATTCTTTTAGGCGGCTGGTCGCTGGGGGCTTTGTTTACAGTGATCTCTACTGTCGTCTTAATCGTATTCAGGCAGGAGATAGCTGGTATGATGGTGACAGAGCCAGAAGTGCTAGAGTTAGCTGTAAAGTTATTGATGATAGCTGGTTGCCTGCAAGTTGTTGATGGGATGCAGATTGTCTCATTCGCGGCATTACGTGGTATGGGCGATGTGACGAAGCCAGCGTGGCTAAGTGCGTTTTCCTTCCTCGTTTTTGCTCTGCCACTGGGAGCTATTTTAGCCTTCTTTTTTAATATGGGGGCGGAAGGTATTTGGTGGGGGCTTACAGCAGGTTTAGCGCTCGCCGCGCTCTTACTGAGTAAGAGAGCTTGGGCTATGGCGAAGTAGTGTTTTGATATGTTGCCTGGAAGACTGAAGCTCGATGCCTTAACGAGCTATAATCTGTAAACCACTGCCGTTCCCAGCAATGACAACAAAGTCATCACTCGCGGCAACACCAGAGAAAGGACTCACAGAAGAAAAAGTCTGAGTCAAAGATGACTGTGTCTCTAAAATTATCGGGTTTGAAGGGCTTGTAATATCAAGCTCGGTTAGCCGTGACACAGAGCCACCTTCAGAACCAACAACAAAGGCGCGATCTCCACTCACATCGACATTAGCTGCAAAAAAACCTAGGTCGACGACCCTGATCAAATCTCCCGTTTCAATATTAATCACCGCTAATCCAGCTCGATGAGCAACTAATAAAACGCCATCAATTTCAGCACTTTCAATAGGGAAGTTTGCAGGGGCCTGAATGTTACTGAAGTTGATTCCAGCTAAACCAATGCGATCCTCTTCTGGAGGAGTTGTTAAAGGTGTATTTAAACTCAACACTGTAATCCCAAAGCCCGATCCATCAAAGGAGCCTAAAAAATCGGTTGAAACAAAAGCTGATTCACCATCAGCTGAGACCAATACATCTGGTTGCCCTACGCCTAAATCAATTGAAGACACAGCAGAGCTTAAGGCACCAGAATCTTGGTCATAGTTACGAAGTGTCAGTAAAGAAGTTCCTCCTGAAACGACTACACGTCCCTCAGCTGCAGATACGCCTGCAAACGGATTTACAGCTACTGAAACTGGCCCAGAAACCAAAGTCGGCAATGCTGGATCGGCTAAAGAATATACTGATAGCCCGCCAGTATTTGTGGCATCGAGAGTGAAGAGAAGGTCACCATCGATAGATAAATCGTGAATATCAGAATTAGATCCTGAGGGGTTTAGCAAAGTGCGCGCCCTTGTGGTCAAATTAACGATCGCCATACCACTACTACCCATAGCGGCATAGGCGAAGTTCCCGCGAACAACGACATTATTAGCTATAATAGGGTCATAAGTCACCTGCAGTGTTAAATTCTCAGAGTCTCCAGCAGTATTCGTTACCAATACATTGAGCGTGTTCAAACCTACAGAGAGAGGCAACCCATCTATAATAAAACGATCAGCTCCAGTAGGACTGGAAATAACCTGTGCCAGCTGACCGTTTACGGTCACGCTAAGTCCTTCAGTGCCGCTTAACTTATTACTCACATTACCAGTGACCGGAATCGATTGAGTTCCTACAACAGAATTATTCAAAGGTAAGTCCGTAGCTAGGTCTTCTACCGAAAGAGCGAAAAATTCAGCCCCTAAACTCTGGTCTATAGATCGCAAAAGTGGGCTGGTAGCGCCCACGACTTCCTCCCAGGTAATTAAATCCGTAGATGAAAACAATCTGTTTCCATCAGGCCAAGTCAAGGTAAGCTCATCATCTAGCGCGAAAACCTCTAGAGGGCTTTGTGCATGGCCTAGCAAAGGCATCCAGAGTAATCCTGCTGCGATCATTGATTGAGGACTGCAGGATAGGCTTTTCATGAAATATATATATTTTTATTAAGATCTGAAAAAATAAGAGTCAGAAAACCTGCTTATATTCCTTTTTTAAGTAATAAATTTTTGACTGCGAATGGCTTTGTTTGTATTGTTAGTTTGATCGCCATTAAAGTAATAATTGAAACGTGGACTTGTGCTATTGTTGATAAAGGGTTAGATTATGCATAAGAGAAAATTTTGAGGGGTCTTAATACACTTATTTTTCTCTCTAGGAGAAGTTGGCTTCATTGAAAATGAAGGAATAAATTTATCATGGCACTCTCATATTAATTGGAATGAAAAAAATAAATCCACAGTTATTAGTCATTTCTTTACTGTGTATTTTCATCGCTGGTGTGTGGATGTTCGTGATTCAAAGCCCCATTTTAAAGAATTCTAGCGAAATGAAAAATTTAGAGTTTTCCGGAGAAGTAAATAGAGAGAGTGATAGGCAACCTTCTCCTACCAGTTTCAAAGGTAATGAACGTAGTGATGAAGTAGGGCCGCCCAACGTGCCAGGAACTACTGGCATCGTAAGGGTTTCGAACAACAAAGCTAATTCTAGTAGGCAGAAGATATCCCCACAGCAGGCGGAAAAAGAATTGCTTGAAAGAGCAAATGTTCGCGACGACCGCCATATTACAATTGAGAAATTAGCGGATGGGACTGAGATTTTTCATGCTAACGGGAGCTTTCAGCATGTGTCTAGCGCATCATTAGGAGAGGATGGTGAAGTTCATGTCGATTGTGATCATAGCCATGAAGACGAAGCTGGGAATAATACGAATCAAGAACCTAGAATATTTACCAAGTGAATTTATTTAAATCAAAGTCAGTTTGTTTAAGCTTAATTGCTTTATGTATGATGCCTTGCAGCTTGAGCGCTCAGTCTGTGGGCGGGGCAGTTTTTGAATTTATATCTTCGGATCCACCAGGGACGGGTTTTAATGATCAAACGCCAACTAGTTCATTAAATCCAAGTATTGTGGGTGATAACCCAGGCGATACGCTTGGTGAGTTAAGGGAAAATGTGCTGGTAGCAGCCGGTAACCGGTGGTCTAAATTTCTTTTGAGTGATGTGCCTATCGAGGTGGATGTTGATTTTCAAGATTTTGGCGGTTCCAGTGGCGGCTCTATCACTTTGGCTGCAGCTGGTGCCGCTTCTAGAGTTCAAAATTTTGCGAACGCTCCATTGCAAGGTGTTTTGTATCCAATCGCGCTTGCGAATAGTCTAGCTGGCGTCGATTTATCTGGTGGTGTCGATATTAGTGTATCTGCGAATTCCAATGATGAGTTGTCGGATTCCCTTGCTGGAGCTTTTACTTGGTATTATGGTTTAGATAATAATGCGCCTTTTGGAACCATTGATTTTTTAAATGTAATCTCGCATGAGTTAGGGCACGGTTTGGGTTTTTCATCTGGAGTGAATACGGCGACGGGTGCCTTTTTTGGCGGCTCACCTGATGCTTTTTCGATGCATATATTTGATACTAACTTTGGCTTAACATGGCCTGAAATGACGGCCGCTCAGCGGGTTATCTCAGCGACTTCAGATCCAAGTTTAACCTGGAGTGGCCCTAATGTCACAGGGGTTGTTAATGGGGTGCAGACATTTGTTAATGCCGGAACTAATAGGAGTGCTAGTACGAATAATAATACGTTTCCTGCTGCAGCTGCAACATTTGGAGCTACGATACCTACCTCTGGGTTTTCAGGTAGTGTAGTTCTAGTAGATGATGGTGTAGGCGTGGAAAATGGTAATGGCGTGGGCTCTACAGCGGATCTTGCTGAAGATGTTGTGAATGGCGGTGCGCTCAGTGGAAATATTGCTTTGATCGCTCGAGGGATTGTGAACTTCGATGAGAAAGTTCGGCGTGCACAAGATGCAGGAGCGGTGGCAGCTATCATCTATAACAATACCGCGACTGGGCTTATTTCAATAACAGCCAGTGGCACGGTAGTGGAGCCAACTATCCCGATACTTTTTGTCAGTCAAGCTACTGGGGGCGAGCTTCGTAATTTACTGAATACTGGATTATCTGTCACATTGTTTCCTAGTTCGGTGTTAACTGATGCTAGCGAAGTTGAACCTACGGAGATCACTAGGCTGCGACTTTTTGCTCCATCAACCCTACAACCAGGCTCTTCAGTGTCGCATTGGACTACAGCGTCTAGTCCTAATTTATTAATGGAGCCTTCTATCAATAGGGATATTGTGTCTGATCTAGATCTATCCGTTCTATTGATGAAGGATATTGGGTGGAGGACGCGGGATATTAGTATTCCACATTTAACTTATGAATTATGGCTTGAGGATCAAGGTTTGACGGGATTATCAGAGACAGAGCCTGATGAAAATCACGATCAGGATAGTCTATCGAATCTTGAGGAATATTATTTTGGAACAGACCCCACTGTAAATTCGGCTCATCCACTGTTGATTACTAAAAACGCTTTAATGCACACGCGTTCGCGGCTAGCAAATGACCTTATTGTTAATTATGAAAGAGGGTTTACTCTGACCGATTTTAATCCTTTTTCTGTTTCTGAAACGACTACTGATGTAGATTCAGGTATAGAGGAAGCTGCTATTGGTATTAATACAGATGCTGATGAGGAGTTCTTCCGTTTATCTATTCAACGTTTAGATGATAAATAACCGAGATATTGAGCTGCGTTAAGGAGCTATTATAAAGATAAGTGAGCCTCGTCATTAGTCTCTATCTGTAAGCTTATTTCGTTATTCCTTGCTTTGGCTTGGTTTATTCGTCGGAATAGCTAGTTTTGGGTTTTTATCGTAAGCCGAAGGTGTAGCGTAAATACGAATTTTGGGGTCATAGATGATATAGCTTGCTTTCATGTGGAAGCTCGTAGAGTTTATCGGAGCCATTCACGAAAGTGTAT
>CAYNLE010000022.1:21959-31019 GCA_964397975.1 uncultured Verrucomicrobiales bacterium
CTTGCTTTCATGTGGAAGCTCGTAGAGTTTATCGGAGCCATTCACGAAAGTGTATAGAAGGACTCTAAAAGAATAAATTTACAATAAGATGAATGAACGAATCGTGAAGGGGGCTCTATGTATGGGTATTTTGTCATTTGGCGTATTATCTTCATGTGCTGAGAAACAAGATACCGCTGATGAAAAAAAAGAGGAGGTTGTGTGGGATAACCTTCTTGAGGGGAATGTATTTGACAAACTAAAGCCCTTAGCTGGGAAGAATGGTAAAGAACGTGCTAAAATTGGTAGCCGTTGGGTATTGGCAGATGGTGAGCTTAGTCTTGATTTTAATAGAGAAGGTCGCGGTGGGCATCTTGTAACAAAGAAACATTATTTTAACTTCGAGTTTAAGTTTGAATATAAAATCGGACCTAACAGCAATAGCGGAATTAAGTATAGGACAGACGGGGCTGTGGGTTTAGAATATCAGATGATCGATGATGATGATTATAAGGATAATAAAAAGCCGTCACATAGAACTGGGGGGCTTTATGATTTAGCGGCTGTGCCAGCGGATAGAAAATTAAACCCAGCTGGAGAATGGAATACAGCTCGTATTGTCGCTAATGGTAATGTGATTGAGCACTGGCTCAATGGAGAGAAGGTGATTGATATTGAATATGGATCAGAAGACTGGGAAAAACGCTTTATGAAAAGTAAGTATAAAAAAGATACTGATTTTGCTTCGACCGCTGGAGCTATTATGCTGCAAGATCATACTGATACCATTATTACATTTAAAAACCTGATGGTTAGAGAAATCAAGTAAACTGAAATTGGTATTGTTAATTATGAAGTTCACAGGATTTACAGATGGGGCAGATCACCCTTATGACCGTTGCTTAAAAAAGGTTAGCTCAATAGTATTAGCTGCTCAGCTGTGTTTATTGACTACCTCCTCAGCTAATGAAGGGGATGTGCCTGCCCCTCCTGCATTTACGGCGAACTGTGCTGCTTGTCACTTATTGGACCAGACTGTAGTAGGGCCATCGCTAGTAGAAATAGCGAATACGTATCCTAAAAAAAAGAGAGCGGACTTTGTTCAATGGTGTATTGACCCAGGGAAGAAAAGAGAGGACATGGCACAGATGCCATCGATGGCTCACATTCCAGAAGAAGAGCTTATCGAGGTTTACGATTATATTCACAAAGTTACAGCGGGAGTTGTTACAATTAAGGCATCGAAAGGAGACCCGTATGCTAACAGCCCTTTAACGACGAGGCGTCCACGTATTCAGAGAACATTTATTCCTCATACTGGTCCAGCTTCTATGTTTTTGGCTCTTCCTACCAAAGATAAGCTAAATGTAATTTGGGACACAGATAAATGCCGTCTTCGATACATTTCTCAAGGTAAAGCTGATCACTGGCCATATGTTAAAGGCAATGGCGCCGCTGAAGCAAAAATGGGAAAAGTTATATATACAGAAAGCAAATCGATATTTGACTCAGAAGAGGTGCAGTATTTAGGTTATCATGTTTCTAAAGAAGGTTACCCTACCTTTATATATACCGTAGATAATGTAGAGATTGCAGAAACAATAACTGTTGAGAGCGAATCCATTAAACGGGTCATTAAATCTTCTTCAAAGATGCCGGAACATACGCTTCCCGTAAAGGATGGGGCGGAGTTGAAGACCAAAGCTGAAGCTTCTGGAGGTGTTATCACGATTACTCACACTTCTTCATAACCCTTTACGCTTTATTTAGATGAAAAAAACTAAACTAACTTCCTTTTTTCTTACTGTATCTAGTATCATTTTGACGAGCCATTCTGGTTTTGCTGAATTTGATTGGGGTGATTATTATGATATTGAAGCCTTACCTGCCCCTGAAGGCGTAGATTATCAAATTGGGGGACTTGATTTTACAGCTAAAGGTGAACTCATAGCCTGTTTCCATCGTGGCGAGGTCATGACGTATGATGAGGGGACTAAGGAATGGAAACTTTTCGCGTCAGGTCTACATGAGCCGTTAGGCATTTACGTAGAAGAGGAGGGCACCGTCCTTGTTATTCAGCGTTCAGAGCTCACACGTTTACATGATAAAGACGGTGACGGCTTAGCTGATTTTTATGAAATGGTTTCTAATGACTGGGGGCTTACTGGTAATTATCACGAGTTTGCTTTTGGTCTCGTAAAGGATTCTAAGAAGAACATTTATATATCACTGGGAACAGCTTCTAACGGATCTGGGGTAAGAGAGCAGATTCGAGGCGAGTGGAATGAAGCAGGAGGTCTAACACATGGAGACTTTTTATCAGGAGGGAAACATGGGAGCTGGAAAGAGAAAAAGAGAGGTAAACCTAGAATGTATGCTCGTGTTCCTTACCGTGGCTGTGTTCTGAAAATCGAACCTGGTTCACCAAAAGCACATGTTTATGCAACTGGTTTCCGCACGCCTAATGGCCTGTATATAGATAAGGATGAACAGCTCTGGGTTTCTGATAATCAGGGGGACTGGGTGGGTGCATCAAAAGTGTTTCGAGTAGAAGAGGGGGAGTTCCATGGTCACGCAGCTTCATTATTATGGGCTGAAAATCCGCCTAATAAAGTTCCCTCTAAATTACCTATAACTGAGCTTGAGAAAAGAAGAGTTAAAGCTCCTGGCCTTTTCCCACAAGGCGATGCTGGCAACTCTATTACGCAGATGGTTGGATTAAATGAATCTTTTGCTCCTTTAATTCAGAGTGACGCACCAGAGCAGTTAATTATAGGTGAGATGAACCATGCAAGGATCGTTCGCTATATGCCTGATATCGTAAATGGTCATCATCAAGGCACAGCGGGTCATATGGTCGTTAGTAAGGCTCTTGGAACAGGGACTAATCGCATGATATACACACCAGATAATAAGTCTATGATCATTGGTAAAACACACCTTAGCTGGCCAGGGCAAGAAGGGGTTTATAAAGTGACTTATAATGGGGAGCCATACCTTTTGGTGGAATCGGTAAAACTTACTCCAGAAGGCTTTGAGTTTACATTTAATGCACCAGTAGAAGCTGCTTTGACACCTTCTGATTATACGTTGGAGTCATATAGAATCGCGTATCACGCAAAATACGGCTCTAAAAAGTTTGAGCTTGAGAAAGAGGTGTGTTCAGAGGTTTCTGTTGAGGGACATGTTCTAACTATTAAGTTAGCTGATAAACCCAAGGGCAATAGAATGTATGATATATCATTACCTAAAAGCTTAACCTCCAAGTTAAGTGATATATCATCAAGCCGCTTCTGGTATATGGCACACGAAGTGTATTAGAAAGCTGCTGACTTTTAACGTAAAGCATACCGGCGGCGGGAATCGAACCCGCACTTCCGAGGAAACATGATTTTGAATCACGCGCGTCTACCAATTCCGCCACACCGGCTTTACGTTCATTGAAGACAAGCGAGAATCTGGAGGGGTTGTGAAAAAAAGTCAAGCTAGTCGAGCCTTGCTAGTGATTTTTTATTAGTAAAAACTAACGTTGGCATTTCGGGCAGTAAAATGTGGAACGTGCTGATATTATCGTGCGTTTGATCGTAGCTGAGCATTGGGTACAGTCCTCACCTTCCAGATCATAGACATTGAGCTTTTGCTTGAAGTATCCAGGCTTTCCATCTTCGCGGAGGAAATCTCTTAATGTGGTGCCGCCTTGCTCGATGGCCTCTGTGAGAACATCTTTGATATTGGAGTAAAGTTTGATTAAGCGCGCCGATGAGATTTTTCCTGCCGGTCTAGTGGGGTGAATGCCACTTCTAAAAAGAGCTTCGCAGGCGTATATATTACCTACTCCTACAACAAATTTGTTATTCATAATATGCTGCTTGATTGTGGTGCCCCGCTTTGTGCAGGTGGATAGGAAGTATGGTTCAGTAAAGTGTTCTTCGAGAGGCTCTGGGCCAAGATCCTGGATGAGCCGATGCTCTGCTATGTCGCCTTCATGCCATAAGACACAGCCGAAGCGTCTAGGGTCGTGGAGGCGAAGTTCCATACCGTTTTGAACCTGCATGATGAAGTGGTCATGCTTTTTTAATTCGACTTCATGTGGGCATATTCTGAGGCTGCCAGACATACCTAAGTGGAGGATGAGAGTGCCGGCTGAAGATTCTATTAAAATATATTTAGACCTTCTTTTAATATCTGAGATAGCCAGGTTCTTTATTTTTAAAACCTCATTTTCGATAGGCCAGCGCATACGGGGCTCACGAATAGTTACCGATGTTACAGTTTTACCTACTAAATGTGGGGTGATGCCACGAACGGTTGTTTCTACTTCTGGTAACTCTGGCATGGGTCTGGAAAATCTATTCTGGCGTTTCAGGAAGGTTATCGAGAAGTTCCTGATAGCGCGTTACATCAAAGTCGCGCTTATCAATAAACATACGGTTAGATTCATCTGCTAAGCATAAAGCAATGAGTTTTTTAGCTTCGTCTGTAGCTATTGCTTCTGTCTCCACTAATCTACTTAGTGTTTTGCTTACATAGGGAGTTTGTTTTGAGCTAAGTTGTTGCTCTACGGCGGGTAGGAGTGATTCTACGAGTGATTCTTCGTGCATAGTAATAGCTTTTTATAAGTTAGATAGTAGTTCAATAGTTTGTTGAGATTCGGAAGTCATCGTCCACGGTTGATATTCATCAGGTATGGGGGACTGAAAGCTCATTTTCTCTAAGGTGACTGGGTGGGTGATGACTAGCTGCCAGGCATGCAGCATGAGTCGGCCTGTTTGAGGGGTTTGCCGTGCTGGTTTCGCATAAATAGGGTCTCCTAGAATAGGGGTGCCTAGATGGAGCATGTGAACACGAATTTGGTGAGTTCTTCCAGTATGAAGGTTACAGAGAATGAGGCAGGTCGAGTCTTCTGCCTGGTGTAGGACTGTAAAGTCAGTGCTGGAGTGTTTACCTGAACCTTCACTTAATACAGCCATTTTGAGTCGGTTGACAGGGTGTCGCCCTATATTAGTAGAAATATTTCCATCCTTTTTAGTAGGAGGGCTTTGTACAACTGTAAGATAGCGCTTTTCCGTTGTTCTTTCAGCGAACTGTTCGCAGAGTGAGTGATAGGCTATGTTCGTTTTTGCTGCGATGATGCAGCCAGAGGTATCTTTATCTAGTCGGTGCACGATGCCAGGTCGTGTTTCGCCAGCATCACTTGCTAGTTTGCCATCACAGTGAAATAGTAGAGCATTTACAAGTGTTCCGTCATCGTTTCCCGAGGCTGGGTGGACGACCATACCGTGCTGTTTATTGATCACGATGATGTCCTCGTCTTCGTAGAGGATATGGAGTGCGATGTCTTGCGGCAGAACCTCATTACTGGAGGGTTCTGGAAATGTAATATGGATAGAGTCTCCTGATGATACAGTTTGCTTTGCTTTTACCTTAGTATCATTATGTAGAATATCTCCAGATTTAAGCATGGTCTGAATATTGGAGCGAGATAGATCAGGTAGCTTTTTAACCAAAAACTGGTCAATGCGCATTGGGGTATTACAGTCGACGACAATATTCACGTGCTGGATGATGGAGGCTTCTTGGCGATAAGTCAACGGAGTGCAGAGAAGCTAAGTAAATTAGCGTTTGTGCTTTAGCAGATCGAAATTATGCTACCCACGTGCGTCAGTTATCTCAATTTCACAAACATGTTGTTATCTCAGCCATTACGGCCGTGGTTGTGCATGCTGTGATGTTGTTGATGTGGGTGGGCGCTATTATTTTTGATTTCTCTGACGAGGTAGAGAGCTTACCTGAGCCTATTGCGGAATTACCTGAAGCTTCTGAGATGACGATGGTTTTATTACCTCCTATTGAGCAGGTGGAAGAAACGTTTCCCGAGAAGGAGGAAGGCGAGGCTGAGCCAGAACAAGAGCTGGAGAAGGAAAAGCCTGAAGAGGCTAAGGCGGCTGTAGTAGCTGAAGCTAAAAAAGCAGAGGTTCCTCAGAAAGAGAAGTTTGCGAAGACGTCGGAAGAGCAAGAAGCTACACCTGATGCAGATACAAACTATATCGGTGAGCGCAATACACGAGCTGCATCTGAGCTGCCAGCTGTCCTAGGAGGTGCAAAAAATTTACCATCACAAGCAGGTAAAGCACCTCTATATAAGGGGCATGTTGAGACAGTTGATAGAGCTTATAAAGACGGTTCGGTGGGTGCGGATCAATCCGGGGAGCATACTGAGCAGCCAGAGGATAAGACAGAGGGAGGTCAGAAAGACTATGTAGAGAATATACCAGCTTTTGATATACCAGATCTTCAATTGAAGCCTGATGAGGAAATTCCGACGATCAATGAGCATCTAAAAGTAGGTAAGATTATTCCCCGAAATGATCTGGCTGATACGAGTAAGCTAAAGCCAGAAGATATCCCGAAGGATAGCTTAACAAAAACAGAGCAAGGAGGGAAGGAATCGGAACTGAATGGTGAGGGGCTAGTAGAGCAGGATTTAAAAAAAGGTGATTTCAGTGGTTTTATAGCTAAGACAGAGGTCGCAGGGTCGATTGCGAGGAAAGGCAAAAGCTCGCTTAATGTGAAAAATTCACCATTGGGTCGTTACCAAGCAAAAGTAGGTAAGGCTGTAGAACTGCAATGGCGTAGAAACTGCGCTCAGCATAGAGATCACATTGTTCCTGGGATTATCTCGATGCGTTTCTACGTCGATAAGGAGGGGAAGGTGAGTGGAGTTAAATTTCAAGAGGTGATCGAGGCAAACTACATTGAAAGAGGGTTTACCCAGCGGGCTATCCGGCAGGCGAAACTACCACCGATGCCTAAAGAGGTTCTTAAAGAGCTTAAGGGAGAGCCCTTGGAACTGGTTTATAATTTCTACTTTTAATAATCTATCAGATTTACATTACTACTTAACATTTATCACAAATATATACTTTATGACTAATCAGCTATTATTTTTTGCAACGACAGAAAGCTCAGCGCTAGGGACTATCTGGGACTTTTTCTCGAATGGAGGTTTATTTATGTTTCCCATTATAGCGTGCTCTCTCGTGGCTGTAACAGTGACGGTTTATAAAATACTGTCAGTTAAAGCAGAGTCGATTATACCAAAGTCGTTATTGAATAGTTTAGGGAGCCTAGAGAGCGATATCGAGAAGCACGGTGTGGTATCGTTAGCTTCTAAGTTTAGTGAAGAGAATAGTTCTCTGGAGCGCTTATGTAAGGTGGCACTGTCTAATGCGGATCGCTCTCAAGTTGAAATCCAAGAGGCTGTCCAGTCTGCTGCCCGTGAAGAAATTGTTAAGATGAATTCTGGTATGGCGGTGTTAGAGGTGGTCATAGCTATTGCTCCGTTGATTGGTTTGTTGGGTACAGCGAGTGGTCTTGTTATAGTTTTTGCTAATGTTGGCAATGGCGCTGACTCTTCGAGTGTCGGACAGGGCATCGCGATGGCGCTTAACACAACAGTAGCTGGCTTAGCCGTCGCAGTTCCTACGGTGGTGGCGCATAGTCATTTTAATAGGAAAATAGAAACCATATCAGCCCGCCTAGAGGTGATTATGGGGGATGTTACCTCAGCTTGTTATCAGTATATGTTCCGTCAAAATGGATAGCCGTTTTTTGAATTTAATTAATTTCTGATACCATATCGTGAAGTTTCATCACCAGAGTCGTAAAATCCCACTAGTGCCAATTATCCCCTTAATTGACATTTTGGCTATTTTGTTGATCTATTTTGCCGTCGAATATGACCCTAAGGAGAAGCGGAATGTTCTAAATATTGAGTTAGCTCTGGCTCAGGATGGTGCTGCGGTAGCTGTAGAAGAGCCTGCTGCTGTGCTTGCTATCGCTGTAGATGGCAGCATTACGCTAGATGCCACCAGGGTTCAGGATGGTTTCCTTGTAGATTATTTAAAGGTCTTTAAGAAAAATTTCCCTAATAGAAAGCTGGAACTTGAGCCTGATAAAGGTATTGCTTTGGAGCGGTTTATTGAAATTCAGAATGCCTTGATTGATGCTGGATTTAACCCTAGAGAAGTGCCGTCTAGAGTTAAAATATCTACTGCTAGTGAAACAAACTAAAATTTTTAAAACGAGATGATCTTAGAAATATGCCAATACGGAGATGCTGTGCTACGTAAAAAATGCCGTGAAATCGATGTTGTCGATGAGGCAATACAAAAGTTAGCAGCTGATATGATAGAGACTATGGTCGATGCTAACGGTGTTGGATTAGCAGCTCCTCAGATAGGAGAAGATATTAGAATGGCAGTTGTTGATGTGGCACATGACCCAGAGTGTATTTCTTTTTTAAAGATCAATGGTGAAGACGCTAAGTTAGAAGAGCATATGCCATTGGTGTTTATTAATCCCACCTTAGAGCTAGAGGGCGCTCGGGAGTCTGATACAGAAGGTTGTCTTAGTATTCAGGATATTAGTGCTCCTGTGCGTAGACCCAGTATTGTTAAGGCAAAGTTGCCACAGCTAGATGGTTCTGTCATAGAGCTTGAGACAGATGGCCTATTGTCACGCGCTATTCAGCATGAGGTTGATCATCTGAATGGTGTTTTATTTGTTGATCGTATTAGCACGACTGCGAAGTTAAGTGTGAAGCGGAAGCTGAAGAGACTAGGTTCACGATAGAGTTTCTAGTTGATACCTACTACGTTGAGTTTTGTTATGAAAGGATCTAAGCCATCAGACTACAGTGAGATAGAGGGGCTTTTTGTAACGGTAGATAATGTTGCGTATATGCCTCATCTGGATGCCCCAGATGATAAGCCACATCCCTTTGTCTATTTTATAACGATTCAGAATGATTCAGATGAGGCGGTAATGATTACTGGTCGAAAATGGATTGTTGAAGAAGGTGATGAGGTCATCGGTAAAGAGACCGTCGTAGTCGAGGCCGAAGGTGTTATTGGGCAAAAACCAATCATATCACCAGGTAAACATTTCTCTTATAATAGCTACCATGTGATAGCGAATGATGCACGTGTCAGAGGAGCGTTCTTTGGCAGAACGCCCCATGGACAAAAAGTCCGAGTTAGGATCCCTGATTTCCAGTTAGAGAAACCATGAACCCCCGGC
>CAYNLE010000023.1:0-26526 GCA_964397975.1 uncultured Verrucomicrobiales bacterium
CGCCTCCTTCAGTAAACTCTATACGTTTAGAGAGGTATACCCATAACAAAAGAAGGGTTTTAAGGAATAGATGAACCTAATTTGGTGAAATACTTGCAGCTTAGTGGCAGTATTCTTACTGTTGTAGCTAACGCCAGGGCACAAAAAAAGAGGCCTGAGCCTCTTCATTAATTGGTGGTAAATGGAGCGGGTGAACAGATTCGAACTGTCGACATCGACCTTGGCAAGGTCGCGCTCTACCACTGAGCTACACCCGCTTACAAATTGTAGGTAGAGTTACTACCCGTTTGCTTGCGCGGGATCTGTTTACACTCAGATCAGCTAGTGACAAGATAAATTTTATGAAAAAGTGAATATTTGAGGTGGTAGGCTCGTTTTGGGGTTGGATTTTACATCTATTAGCATAAATAGGCGGCATGGATATTCTTAGCGAGATCATGGCGCATAAGCTTAGTGAGGTGGATGCGATACTGCCGCATATAGAAAAGTATAGGGCGGCAGCACTGGGGAGAAATGACTTTGGAGGTTTTCGTTCGGCGCTAGATCGAGGTCCGGATCGTTTGGGTATTATTGCTGAGGTGAAGCAGGCGTCTCCGTCGAAGGGGATTATTGATCCTAACTTTGACCCGCTACGTCAGGCCGGTATGTATCTGGATGGTGGTGCTAGCTGTATGTCTGTGCTTACAGACGAGAAGTATTTTAAGGGTTCGCTACAAGATCTGGCGAAAATTTCGCCTACATCGAATATTCCATTACTTAGGAAAGACTTTATGCGTCATGAAGTTCAGATTTATGAGGCGATTATTTCTGGTGCAGATGCTATTTTACTCATTGTAGCAGCTCTGGATGATGCGACGCTTAAGCATCTCTATGATACGGCTAAAGATTTTCAGCTCGATGTATTGGTGGAGGTTCATGATCTGCCTGAAATGGAGAGAGCGCTTAACCTTGGCGCTGACCTTATTGGTATTAATAACAGGAACTTAAAGACTTTTGAAACAGATCTGGCGACAACCGAAAGGCTTGCAGAGGAGGTCGGCGATGACGTGCTTCTGGTCAGTGAGTCAGGTATTCGTGATACTAAGGATTGTTTGAGAGTCTTAGAGGCTGGTGCTAATGCGATCTTAGTAGGTGAAACTTTGATGAAAGCAAATAACCCAGCTGAGACAATGCGTCAGTGGTTGGATATTAGGCTGAATTAGTTGGTTGATATAAATTGATAGCTTGAAGGCTTAATTAAAATCATTCACTCTCGCGGCAACATATTAACTATTATGCTTAAAGGAATATCACACTTAATCTCTCCTGAACTTCTCGCAACGATCGCTAGCATGGGACATGGCGATGAAATCGTTTTAGCTGACGCTCATTTCCCAGGGGATACATTTAATGAAAACGTTGTGCGTGCTGATGGTTTGTCAGTGCCTGCGTTACTGGATGCTATTTTACCTTTGTTTGAGTTAGATCAATACGTTGATAAAGCTTTGATTATGATGGCTGCTGTGGAGGGTGATGCGCTTGACCCTGCTGTGGAGGAGTCATACATGATTCCTATTAAAAAGCATTCACCTGATAGAGCTGTGATCGATCGTATTGATCGTTTTGCTTTTTATGACCGTGCTGAGGATGCGTTTGCCGTTGTGATGACTGGTGAGACAGCTAAGTATGGTAATATTATTCTTAAAAAAGGTGTAACGCCTCTCGTATAAGTTGGTGTGGTTACACATCATTGTATCGTGATATAGTTCATGAAACTTTTTCGGTTTCTCATTCGATATGGGTCGGGTGAGAAACGACTCAGTAAAAGTGATATTCAGCGCACACTTGCTACCGGCTTGGTAAAAGTAGACGGGGTGTTAGAGAAAAACGGCAACGTCGAGATAGGTAAATTTACCAGTGTCAGTCTCGATGGTGTATTACTGCGTGAGCATCAGCCAGTTTATCTGATGATGAATAAACCGGCGGGCTACCTTAGCGCTACAAAAGATGATGAGCACCCAACGGTAATGGAGCTTGTGGATGGCTTTGGTGAACTGCACTTAGCGGGGCGCCTGGATAGGGCGACCACAGGTTTGCTTTTATTAACAAATGATGGCGACTGGTCTAGGCGTTTAACAGAGCCGAAGGAGAAGGTCCCTAAGGTGTATGAGGTTATGACAGCCGACCCTATTTCAGCTGATACTGCTGAGCTTTTTCAGCAGGGTATATATTTTGCTTATGAGGATAAGACGACGTCTCCTGCAGAGTTGGTTATTTTAACTGAGAGAAGCGCAAGGCTCACGATCTATGAGGGGCGCTATCATCAGGTGAAAAGGATGTTTCATGCCGTGGGGAATAGGGTGGTAGGTTTACACCGAGTTAGTGTAGGGCGTATTATTTTAGATGAAAATTTAGCAGTGGGGGAATGTAGAGAACTTTGTGCTGATGAGGTGGTTATAAGTTAAGTCCTTTTTGGTAGTCGATGTAGACTTGTGTTCTGCGTTAGGAAAATTATAGTTAAGACATTAATGGCTGAGGATTCTTCGATAGATGAAAAGAGTAAGAAGCTGAAGCGGATGCGCTTCTTTGCTGGATTGATCTTACTGGTGATGGTGGTCATGTATGCTGTGGCTAGAACTTATGAGGAAGAGTATAGCTGGATGGTCTGGTTAAGAGCTTTTGCTGAAGCTGGTATGGTGGGGGGCTTGGCCGACTGGTTTGCTGTTACGGCGTTATTTAGGCATCCATTGGGTTTGCCTATTCCTCACACAGCAGTGATACCACGGGGGAAAGACCGTATTGGCAAATCGTTTGCTGAGTTTATTCATGGTAATTTTTTAACTGCCGAGCGTATTTGTGATCAGGCGAAAAGCTTAAGGGTAGTGCCGCGTATGGCACAGTGGATGGTGCAGCAGGATAATGCTGACCGCCTAGCTAAGCAAGTGGTGCAGACGATCCCGGTGGCTCTAAATGCAATGGAGAAGTATGAAGCTCACCAACGGATGACGCAGAAGTTACTAGATCAGCTGAAGGTGATTAAACCTGATGAAGTTATAGGGAAGTTAACTAAGTGGTTGCTTTCTGAAAATAGGTATAGGCATGTGTTAGCTCCATTATTAGCCCAGATGGCAAAAGCTATCTCTTCGAATAAAGCTTCGATTAATAACGCTGCTGGTGAGAATGCTCCTCTGAGTAAAGTCCCTTTGTTAGGCTCTGTTTCAAGAGCTCTTGCTGAAAGTATGTCTGGGCGAGCGACTGGTAATATGGAGGAGTCATTGATCGCTGCGAGCGAAGATGACAGTAATGAACTCTGGGACTCTATCGAACTTCAGTTAACTAATTTACAAACCTATCTGAGCGAAAATGATGAGCTCAGGTGTCAGCTAGGTGAGATTCGTGATCAGTGGTTAGTTAATCAGCAGAGCGGTGAGCTAGCTGATCGTCTATGGAAAGAGATTAGAGCGAGTTTAGATAGAGATTTAAGTAGTGATAAGCCTCAAACAGTGGCTCAGCTAGCTGAACTGATCCTGTCTATGGGGAGTTCGATAGAGCAGAATGAAGAGTTAAGTAATAATATAGAGAAGATTTTGCTAGAAGGAGTCGCTGATATTCTTAACCAGCATGGAGCTCACCTTCAGACGATGATCCGTAATACAATAGAGGAGTGGGATGCAGATACTCTTATGTATAAGTTAGAGAATCAAGTGGGGTCAGATCTCCAGTTTATCCGTATTAATGGAACTCTGATCGGCGGTGTAGTAGGTCTAACATTACACGCCGTAGGTATGTTGATATGGTAAAGTCTTAGTTAAGCTTTATTTACTCTACTAGTTATATCAGACCTAGATTTTTTAGGAATAGGTAGGCAGCGGGTAAAGGGAACTGAAGAAGTATTCCAGTAGAGTAAAATAGCCACTTAGGGAGATACGTGAAGTTTGTGCCTGGGTACAGAGTATCTCCATACCAGGCTTTTTTGATTAAGAATAACCCATATATAGTACAGATTAAACCTACTGGGATGAGCGATTGAGGGGCAATCCTCATGAGGTGATTTACTTCTTAATCTCCCAGACTTCGCAGATCTGGTTTTCAGGTTCACTATTTCTTGAGAAGCGTGATGTTTCACCTAGATAGACAGCCTGCACTTTTTGATCAGCGGCTTTAAGGGTGTTTACCACAGATGCTACGGTAGTTGAGCGATTGGCTGATAGTGTCTGGTTATTAGCTGCTCCACCGGACTGGGATGCGTAGCCGACAACGAGGAAGTATGACCCACTGGCTTGTCTGTTTTTAAGAGCTTCCTGAATGATTTTTTCACGATCAAAAGTGATCTGAGCAGATCCTACTTCGAAGTTTTGGCGGTGGATGACCTCTGCCCCCATACTTGTGCTGATGTTTTGGTATGCGGCTTCGAGTTGCTGAGGGTTAGCTTCTTCTAAGCTGCGTAGCTTAGTGAATAAACGGGCAGCAGCAGCAGGTAGATCGCTTTCTGATTCAATGAAGAGTGACTTGCGGTCTAGTAAGGCACGCAATCGTTGGATTTCGTATCGCTGTGAGTTAAGTTCTGGGCGAAGCTTAGCTAGCTCGGCTTGTAGCTCTTCTGCTAAGGCGCTGTCTATCTTACCTCTGGCTTGTTCTAGTAGGGCATCTACTTGACTTTGTAATTCTTCACGCTCCTTGAGTAGGTTACTGTATTGTTCACTGCTTGGGCGGCCTTGCATCGTAGCAAGTTGATTACGGTAGTCCTCTAGCTGTTGGCGGGCTAGGTCGAGTTCACTGCTGGTTGTGGCGAGTTGGCTAGAGTCAGAGCCTGCTTGATTGAGCTTGTTTCGAAGGTCTGCGATCTGTGAATAGAGGTGCTCCGTATTAGCGTCTCGTGCATTTAGGTCGTTTTGGAGAGTGACTAAAGTTTGGTTCTTTCTGTCGAGCTCACTTTGCCAATCTTGGATAAGTGCTGAGAGGGATGTGGCATCACGCTGAATTCTGCCTGACAGGAGGCGGGCATCACCAGATTTTTCAGGAAGAGGCGGTAAACCTTGGCTAATACGAAGGGCATTTACTTCGGCTCTTTTCTCAGCGTTTTGAGACTGTAAAAAGGAGAGGTCGTTCGAGGGTGAACTGATGGCTGAGGAGGAGAGTAGTTTGCCATTTTTAGAAAGCATCAGCATAACTGCTAGTAATACAACGATGACGATAATAAGTACTGTGGTGAGTGCACTATTGCCTGAAGAAGGAGAGGTAGTCGCAGTTTGCGCTATCATTGGAGCCTGATTTGCTTGTGGTGCTGAGTCAGTCTCATTGTGAGGGGCGTATTTTTGATTATCTTCCATGATGTATGATAGTTAATTAGCGTTTGAGCTATAAAGAGAGAGGGGGGTGTTTGGGAAACGGGTGTAAGAGAACTCCTTCCTAGGTATATTCGTTTAGGAAACAAGCTTCAAATTCGGATTGATATCCTCACTGAAGCTAGAGGAATCTCCTCTGAGGTGCTTTTGTAGTGCTACGAAGGCGATCATGGCTGCGTTATCGGTTGATAAGAGAGGTGGGGCGATGAGAAGCTCGATATTGTTTTTCTCACAAGCCTCTAGCATAGCTGAGCGGAGAGCTTGATTACACGAGACCCCGCCAGATACAGTGATACATGTTTCGCCAGATTCTTTGGTAGCTTTGATCGTTTTGTAAACGAGGACATCGATAACCGCTTGCTGAAATGAGGCGCATAAGTCAGGGATTGCGTCAGCCGGCGGGCGACCTGTTTCAGGGTTGAGTTTTTCGAGCTGGTAAAGAACCGCTGTTTTTAGCCCTGAGAAAGAAAAGTCCAAGCCGTCTTTCATCATAGAACGGGGGAATTTAAATGCTGTGGGGGAGCCTGATCTTGCTGTTTTTTCTATTTCAGGTCCGCCGGGGTAGGGGAGACCTAGCATCTTGCCTACCTTGTCGTAGGCCTCTCCAGCAGCATCATCTTTGGTGCTACCTAGCAGTTTGTATTTTCCGAAATCACTCATGTGAATGAGCATGGTGTGGCCTCCAGATACGATGAGTGCTAGGTTCGGCTTGAGTTCCCCTGACTCGATGAAAGGTGAAAGTAGGTGCCCCTCCATGTGGTTGACAGAGATGAATGGTTTCCCTGCTGCTATGGCGAGAGCTTTAGCAGTAGTGTTGCCGACTAGAAGAGATGAGGCGAGACCTGGACCAGCGGTGGCACCAAAGGCGTCGATTTCTTCGATTTTAACACCAGCATTTTTTAGTGCTAAGTCGATGAGAGGTCGCAGGTTCAGTGAGTGGTTTCTACTGGCTAGCTCTGGTACTACTCCACCGAATTCGCGGTGGATATCGATCTGAGATGATATCTCTGAGGCGAGAATTTCGACGGAATTCTCCTGCTGGCGCAATATGGCTACGGCGGTTTCGTCACAGCTGGATTCGATAGCTAAGATAGTGCTCGGCATAGCTGTTTTTAATCATGATTTAGGGGAATCTACACGAATATTTTCATAGAGGGTGATATTTGTAGTGCTATGGTTGATGAAGCGGCCTTGATTCTTTACAAATCAGATGAGCTTTGGCAGAAACTTCGGCTATGTCCGAGCTGCCCAAAGCATATGAACCTCAAGCTGTAGAAAAACAGTGGTATTCTGCATGGCAAGAGAACGATTGTTTTCATGCTGATGAAACATCTGAGAAGGAGGGATACTCCATTGTTATTCCGCCACCTAACGTTACTGGAATTCTTCATTTGGGGCATGTCTTGAATAATACGATTCAGGATATTTTAGCGCGTCGTGCTCGAGCTCAGGGAAAAGAGGTTCTCTGGCTGCCGGGTACAGACCATGCCGGTATCGCGACTCAGACGAAGGTGGAGAAAAAGCTTCGTGAAGATGAAGGGAAAACTCGCCGTGAAGTAGGCCGTGAAAAATTTCTCGAACATGTCTGGGACTGGAAGAATGAGCATGGTGGTATCATTATTAAGCAGCTGAAGCGGATCGGTTGTTCATGTGACTGGGATCGTGAGCGCTTTACGATGGATGAAGACTACTCAACATGGGTGGCAAAAGTATTTACAGATTTATTTAATGAAGGGCTGATCTACCGAGGTAAGCGTATGGTGAACTGGTGTCCAGTTTCTCTAACAGCTCTCTCTGATGAAGAGGTTATTAGTAAGCCTAAGAACTCGAAGCTCTACTTTATGAAGTATGAGCTGGTTGATGCTCCGGGTGAGTTTTTGGAGATTTCTACCACTCGTCCTGAGACTCTTATGGGTGATGTAGCGGTAGCTGTGAACCCGAAGGATGAAAGGTTTACAAAATATATCGGCCGTAAGGTTCGTAGACCATTTCCTGAAGCTGAAATCGAAATCATAGCAGATGACCATGTGGACGTTGAGTTCGGAACAGGAGCTTTAAAGATCACACCAGCACATGATAAGGCTGACTTTGAGATCGGCCTGAGGCACGATTTAGAAATCATCGATGTACTGAATGCTGACGGAACGATTAATTGTCCTGAGGTAGCTGAGCTTGATGGTCTTGATCGTTTTGTTGCTCGTAAGAAAGCTGCGGAAAAGCTCGATGAGATGGGGCTACTTATTCGTGTGGAAGAGCATGAAAATAATGTCGGTTACTCGGAACGTGCAGATGTTCCGGTCGAGCCTCGTATCTCGATGCAGTGGTTTTTAAAATATCCTTGTGTGAAGGAATCAGCAGATGCTGTAGCGAATGGTGAGATCCAGTTTCGGCCTGCTCGCTGGTCTAAAACCTACGCTCACTGGTTAGAGAATATTCAGGACTGGTGTATCAGTCGTCAGCTCTGGTGGGGACACCAGATTCCAGTTTGGTATAGAAAAGAAAATGTCGAGACACTTCAAGGCGCTGAGTCGCTTGATGTAGAAGACATGAAAGAGGGGGAGATCTATGTAGGTGTAGAGCCGCCACAAGACTCAGAGAACTGGGTGCGTGATGAAGACGTGATGGATACATGGTTCAGTTCATGGCTCTGGCCATTTGCGACGATGAATGAAGCTGAGCGTACTAAGTTTTATCCGACAGCTGATCTTGTGACAGGTCCAGATATTCTATTTTTCTGGGTAGCTCGTATGGTTATGGCTGGCTACCGCTTCGAGGAAGAGATTCCATTTAAAAATGTATTCTTCACTTCTATCATACGCGACTCCCAAGGGCGTAAGATGAGTAAATCACTGGGGAACTCACCTGATCCAATCGATCTCATGGATGAATACGGTGCTGACGGATTACGTTTTGGTTTACTCAGAACGGCGCCAACTGGAACGGATGTTAGGTTTGATGAGCAGTTAGTTGCGGAAGGTCGTAACTTTGCAAATAAGATTTATAATGCGTGTCGATTCAGACAGATGGCGACATGTGACACTAGTGAATTAGGATCGTGGAGTGATTTACTAGCTTCTGGCAATATGCGTCCTTATCATTATGATATTGTGGCTAAGTTAGACGTATTGGTGATCTCACTTGAGAAGTCCTATGCAGATTATAAATTTAACGAAGTAGCACAGCTACTCTATGATTTTCTCTGGGGGGAGTTCTGTGACAAGTTCTTAGAGGCTGTTAAGGGTGACCTGAAAGATAGTGCAACAGAGCAAGCTCGTAATACGACACTGGCTGTATTCGATGCTGTGATGGCTAGGTATTTACATCTACTACACCCGTATATGCCTCACATTACAGAGGAGCTTTCTGCGCGTATGGGCTATGTCGGTCAAGGCGAGTTCCTTATGAATAAGGAGTATGCAACGGAAAGTTTATTGGCTAAGTCAGAGCCTGCAGCGGCACATGCTGAGCTTGTTTATGCAACGGCTGGGCGAATGAGAAACCTTAAGGCGGAGTATAATGTAGCATCTAGGAAAGATGTGAAATTTATCATTATCAAAGCTGAAAAATGGATCGCTGATGAGGTCGATGTTTTAGGTTTATTAGCTGGCGGCGAAATTGAAATCTGTGAATCATATGACGCTCCAAAGGGGACCCCTGCAGCTGTGACAGATGTGGGTGAGGTTTATATGCCGCTTGAAGGTTTGATCGATGTTGATGCTGAGAAGAAACGTTTAGGTAAAGAAATTCTAAAGATCGAAAAAGAAGTGAAGAAGTGTGAGGCTAAGTTAGGGAACAAGGCGTTTACTGACAAAGCACCTGCAGAGCTGGTGGATCGTGAAAAAGCGAGAAAAGACGAGTGGGCACAAAAACTGGTTCAACTTCAGGAAATGCTTGCTAGTCTAGCATGAGTTAGATTTAACTATCAGAAGATGAAGCTGGGTGATTTCAAAAATATTTCAGAGAATGAAATAGAGCTTCTTGAAGTCGCAGGTTTTACTGATGCTGTCGACTTCCTTGATTTTAACTCTGAAGCTTTAACCGCTGAACTAGCGAAGGCAAATTCGGTTCTGAATATTCTAAGTGAGGCTCCTTCTATAGAGAAAGTTAAAGAGTGGCAGGCTCAAGCATTATCTGTACTACCTGATTCTGTACTGCCTGATAAAGAAGAAACTGTAGAGGCAGAGCCTGATCGGTCAGAGGAATCTGAACTGGATAAATCTAAGGAGATTTATCAGGGCTATCTTGATCAACTTAAGGAGGCTCCTGAAGCAGATTTGTTGAGCCCTGTTCTGATAAAAGAGAATGAATTATCGCTCTCTGATATTCCTAAGGGGTTATTACTCAATGATAACAAGTTAGGTCCGGATCATGCTCGTGAGATTACTGATCCAGTGCGTAAAAGTGTAGCTGGATTACCTACTACAGAAGTTGCGGCTATAAGTGCTGTTTCAGTAATAGCTACTCCAGATGCTGAAAAGCAAGCGGTTGTTAAGAAGGAGCTTCCAGTGAATGCTGATTTCCGTGATTTTAATAAAGTGGAAACAGATGGCTATACCGTTCAGCCGTTAGAGAGGGGCCCGAGTAAGTCAGTTGTAGCAGTGAGTGAAAATCTTAATAAAGGTGTTAGTCCTACATCGAGGAGGTATATCAAGGGGGTTTTACATCCTAATAGCGGTCAGATTATTATGGGGGCGATTGTAACGGTATGTATGCAATTACTCTTTATAGGAACATTAGCAGCGTTAGCTTTACTGGTGTATGAGGCCGCCGTGCTGTCTAAATTTAATTATTATCCTATCGCGATTGTAGGAGGTTTATTCTGCTGCAGTCTGTTTTTGTATTTAACGGTGGGATTAAAAGCAAAATGCTGTGTGTGTACACAGAGGGAGTTTGGGCCTAAGTCATGTGCAAAGCATAAAAAAGCACACCGAGTCTTTTTGATCGGGTATATTTTTCCTACCGCGTTACACGCGTTGTTGTTCAAATGGTTCTATTGTATTTACTGTGGAACAGCTATTCGTCTGAAAAAATAATTACTCACGCAGGTGGGAGTCGATCATGATGGTAACTGGGCCATCATTAGTTAGTGAGACTTGCATGTCTGTGCCGAATTTACCTGTAGCACAGTTTTTCTGTATGGCTGCTTCAGCACTTTTAACAAAGCTTTCATACAAGGGGATCGCAATACTAGGTGGAGCTGCTTTTGTGAAAGAGGGGCGGTTACCTTTTTTAGTGCTCGCATAGAGGGTGAACTGGCTGACGATGAGGAGTTCACCGTTGATGTCATTTAAGCTTTTATTCATCTGCCCTGAATCGTCAGGAAAAATGCGCATGGATGTTATTTTTCTAACCATCCATTCGATATCTTCTTGGCTGTCATTATCAGAAATACCTAATAGAATAAGTAAACCCGATTGAATGCTGCCAATGCTTTCTCCTTCCGTTGAAACATTGGCTTCTTTTACTCGTTGGACGATCGCTCTCATGGTTATGGGGTTAGTATACTTATTCTTGTGAGTTTCTATCTATAAAGGCACGTTTTTCTTTTCTGCGAAAAAATAGACCTTTGGGAAGGTTTACCTTGGATGCATTACTATCATGAAGCATCGTTAAACATCGGTCTATTAGATCTTGTGTGATCTGGCTAACTCCCTCTTTTTTAAAGTATTGAAATAGTGCGATTCGTTGTAGTGCATCGGGTAGTTTAATGAAGGTGGGGAGGAAGATTCTTCCTTGTGGATCTTCTAGTTGGTGATTTTTTAATATGAGTCGAAGTGCGGCTTCATTCTCTTCTGATCTAATGGCAGCGCGGTTAATAGTAGTATGGATATCGCGCCCCATGATTTCAGAGAGTAAAGGGATGAGCTCGTTTCTGATTCTATTTCTCGTAGCTATCGCCTGTGCGTTAGAGCTGTCTTCTCGGTAGCGGATATGGTTCTGCTTAATGTATGAATTAATCGATGAGCGAGATACATTTATGAGAGGACGTAAGAAAACTAAATCTGTACTATTGATGTTATGTGCGGATGAATACTTGATTCCTTTTAATCCAGAAGACCCTCGACATAGATTGAAAATAATAGTCTCAGTTTGGTCGTTAGCATGATGTCCTAATAGAATATTATGGCACTGATATTTTTTAGCGCATTGAGCTAAGAATGTGTGGCGGGCGTTACGTGCTGCCAGCTCCATGGATTCGCCATTATCTTCTATAGAGCGAGCGATGTTTTGGTAACCGATTTCGCTCTTGAGATTTAGTTCTTTAGCAAGTGCGGCTACAAACTCAGCGTCTGCGTCAGATTCCTTAGCTCGCAGGCCGTGGTTGAGGTGACATAATATGATGTTACGGTAGCCTTTTTCTAATAAAACGTGAAGGAGGGCTATCGAGTCTCGGCCACCAGAAATGGCTAACAAGTATGTTCCCTTTTGCTGCAGTAGGGTGAAATCAGGGTGTAAAGTGATGCTCACGATAGAGTGCTTAGGGAAAAGTGCCTTATTTGTCGAAGCTCAAAATAGATTGCTTTGAGCGGCTTATATCGATGGAAGTTTTGTTATTCTTATGTGGAATAAGAGGGGGCTGGACTCATCTAAGTAAATGTTAGGTGGGTTAAAAAGTCGTGACGCAGCACGATTTAAAATTTAAATATCTATCAATATAGACTGTTTTCTTATGAATCCTTTTTGTAGATACATTTTCACTGCTGCTTTTCTCCTGCTTTTTGCGGGGGGAGGAGTTGTGTTGAATTTATTTAAGAACGGGTATTTTAAAGACCCGCAGGTGGCGATACGTGAATTGAAAGAGCAGGGTGTATTACCTACGCTTTCTAACGTTCATTTTGCAGCTAGTATGGGTAATCTTAAGCAGCTTGAAATGCTTGATAGGGCTGGTGTTGATATGCTTGCTCTTGATGATCAGGGGCGAAACTTTTTACACTACGCTCTTGTCGCGAAACAAGATGGGGTTTTACCGTTTATTTTTGAAAAGGGGATTGATTGTAGCACTCGTGATGAAAAAGGGAGGACTCCACTTTCGATAGCTTTTGATAACGGACTTTATGATGTTGCCGAATCATTGATTAAAAACGGAGCTAAGCCTGACTATTTCTTACCGAATGGAGAACAAAGCCTCCCTGGGTATTACAAAACAAATCG
This sequence comes from uncultured Verrucomicrobiales bacterium, assembly GCA_964397975.1. Lineage (GTDB taxonomy): Bacteria > Verrucomicrobiota > Verrucomicrobiia > Verrucomicrobiales > Akkermansiaceae > Oceaniferula. The sequence goes on from CAYNLE010000023.1 coordinate 12,477, forward strand.
TTTTGATGAGGTTTCTTTCCTTTTGGAGAATGGAGCTAATCCTTCTTCTCTGGATCTTGATGGGCGTTCGTTACTGGCTATAGCGCTTCAAAATAGTGATCCGGGGTTTGCTTGTAAATTACTTGAAAAGGGTGCCGACCCAAATGTTGAAATTCTCGGAGAGCCAGCACTCTATTCAGTTCTTAAAAGATACAAAGAGTGGAGTATGACTCAGGAGCAGCTTGTTCACGTTACCGATACCTTATTAAGTTCTGGCGCTGATTCAGAGGCAGCTGGAGAAAATGGAGAGCGAGTAGTGCAGATAGCGCTTCGTAAAGATCTTCGGTCAGCCTCGAATCTTATTTTTCCACGTATTAAGAATGTTTCTAAAACTCTGTGGTTAGCTATAGGTAATGATAATATTGAGGCTGTCAGTATATTGCTTCGTAAAGGCTCGTCTCCGGTAGAAGTAGGCGGGCAAGGTGATAGCCCGCTTATTTATGCTGTGCGTCACCATAAGCTTGAGCTTGTTAAGGCTTTGTTGTCGCATGGTGTGAATCCGAATGTGGTAGACTCGAAAGGGGTTAGTCCTCTTATGTTAGCTATTAGGGACGATCAGTTCGAATTTGTAGATGTGCTGTTATCTCATCGTGCTGATCCTAATCATTTGGGGCAAGAGGGGCAGAATGCGCTTTTTACCGCTATAGCGATGAAAAAAAATGAAGCGGCTAAGGCTCTGCTTAATCACCATGAGTTATTGAAGCTTGAGGGAGATATGGAGCATCCCGTTTCTGAGTCATTTCGTGACCTTTTTGGGAATGACGGGCTTTTTGATTATTATTGCCGATTCGATAAAGAGTTAACGCCACTGATGGCGGCGGTGATGATGAAAAATTTAATTATTACTGAGCGCTTACTTGGTTTAGGGGTGAATAAATATAATGGTTCATTTAAAAAGGTGTACCCTATTCAGATGGCGGCAGCAAATCACGATGTGAAAATGCAGCAGTTGATTATAGGAGTGCCATATCAGGATGATAAGCAGGTCAGAAAGTTTGTAATCGATCTATCTGAGCAGAAAGTGCGTTATTATAATAAAGGGTCGCTGGTGAAAACATCGTATGTATCTACGGGGCGTAAGGGGTATCGAACACCTACTGGTGAATATGTGATTACAGATAAGACACGTGATAAGCGTTCAAATATATATGACGATTCGCCGATGCCTTATTTTCAGAGGTTTTCTTGTAAAGCGATAGGTTTTCATGAAGGTAATACTGGTTCTCCTTACGCTTCTCATGGCTGTATTCGTCTTCCTCGCAGCACCGCCAAGTATTTCTGGAGTAAGGGGAAAATAGGTGATCGCGTTATTATTAAGCGCTAGATGTCACTAGAGTTATCTATTTTGTATGACTCACTTAATTGGAATCATTCTAAAAAACTCTTGCATGTTGACTTTGCTACATTAACTTCCCGCAGAAGTTTAGATCCTAGTTTTTCATGAGGCCTACAGATACACAGCAGCGGAATTACACAGTCCCTAAGATTAAGGGATTGCGTATGACCCGTCAGCGTAGCGAGGTTTATAAAGTACTGATGGAGCAGAGGAATCATCCTACGGCGGCAGATGTTTATGAGTTAGCAAAGCAGAACATGCCGGGTATTTCTCTAGCGACGGTCTATAATTGCCTTGAATTACTTGCTCAGCATGGGGCCGTGAAGCAGGTGAACTTCGAACGCGAACCTTCACGCTACTGTGCTAACCTGTCTGACCATGGTCATTTTCATGACGAGGTTACTGGACAAATTATCGATGTTCCGCTTAAGGAGGGTGTGCAGCTAGCTGACTTACTGGAGTTACCTGATGGTGCTCAGATAGAAAACTTAGAAATCACACTGCGCGGAAAGATAGCGTAAACAGATTTTCAAATATTTTTAAATACGACAAAAAATTTATAACCATTTATTAACCACTTAAATAATTAAACTATGAGCCTTGTTATCAAAGACCTCCACGCAAATATAGACGACATTGAGATCCTTAAAGGAGTGAATCTCGAAATACCAAAAGGTGAAGTTCACGTCATCATGGGGCCTAATGGCTCAGGTAAGTCTACGTTATCTAAGATCATCGCTGGTCATGAAGACTATAATGTGACGTCAGGTTCAGTTACTCTCGATGGTGAGGACATCCTTGATAAAGATGTTGATGAACGTAGCCGTGAGGGGATTTTCTTAGCATTCCAGTATCCAGCTGAAGTGCCAGGGGTATCAAATGCTAACTTTATCCGTGCTGCTTTACAGGCGCGTCTTCCTAAAGGCGAAGAAATCGATGCTGTTGCTTTCTACAAGCGCTTGTATGCGATGATGGACGTTCTAGAGATGGACCGCAAGTTCACTGCACGTGCTGTGAATGAAGGTTTCTCAGGTGGTGAGAAAAAGCGTAATGAGATTCTTCAGATGATGATGCTTGAGCCTAAGTACTGTATTCTTGATGAGACTGATTCAGGTCTTGATATTGATGCTCTTAAGATCGTCGCAAAAGGTGTAAATGCGATGCGTTCTCCTGAGCGCGGAATGCTTATGATTACTCACTATCAGCGTTTGCTCGACTACATCCAGCCAGATTACGTGCACGTGATGGCTGACGGTAAAATCGTGAAGTCAGGAGGTAAGGAGTTAGCGCTCGAGCTAGAGGCTAGTGGTTACGATTTCCTTAAAGAGGGTGAATGTGCTTCAGTGTAAAGTTTAACCCCTAAATATTATTATGAGTTACGACGTTAAGATCGATGAAGACACCCAGACGGTGCTTGATATTGACCGCACTAAGGGGGACTTTAGTTTCCCAGAGAATCATAAATACGATGCCGGCGTGGGTCTTTCAAAAGACACTGTCGACTACATCTGTAATGTAAAAAAAGACCCTGACTGGTTACGTGAATATCGTCACAAGGCACTTGATACATTCTACAGTAAGCCAATGCCTACTAACTGGGCAACGGATGATCTCAATGCGATCGATTTTGATAAAATCCGCTACTACCTCTCCGATGGTCAGAAGCCGATGCGTAGCTGGGAGGATGTGCCTCCAGAAGTTCTGGAAACATTCGAACGCCTCGGTGTGCCTGAGCAAGAGCGTGCATTCCTCGCAGGTGTAGAAGCTCAGTATGACTCAGAAACAGCGTATTCTAGTGTTAAGGAAGAGTTGGAAAAGGAGGGTGTTATCTTTGTAAACTCCAAGGAGGGTCTTCAGGAGCACGAGGAAATTTTCCGTCCATGGTTTGGTAAAGTTATCCCTACTGGTGACAATAAGTTTTCAGCATTAAACAGCGCAGTTTTCTCAGGTGGTTCATTTATCTACATTCCTAAAGGACTGAAGGTGAAGCATCCACTACAGGCATATTTCCGTATTAACTCAGAGAACTTCGGGCAGTTTGAGCGCACGCTCATCATTGCTGACGAAGGTGCTGAAGTAATGTATATGGAAGGTTGCACAGCGCCTAAGTTTGAAACAGCGACACTTCACTCAGCTGTTGTTGAGTTAGTCGCTATGAAGGGTGCTAAGATTCAGTATGTTACTGTGCAGAACTGGAGTTCTAATGTGTTTAACCTCGTGACAAAGCGTGGTTTGGCCCATGAAGATGCCGAGATTAGATGGATTGATTGTAACATCGGTTCACGCCTCACCATGAAATATCCTGGTGTGGTTATGAAGGGGAAACGCGCACGCGGTGAAGTGATTTCCATCGCACTTGCTAATGATGCTCAGCATCAAGACACAGGAGCTAAGATGATTCACGCAGCGGATGATACGACATCGAACGTTGTTTCTAAGTCAATTTCCGTAGGTGAAGGCCGCTCCACATACCGTGGTCAGGTGCTTATTCCTAAGCATCTTAAAGGCTGTAAAAACAATACGGAGTGTGATGCACTACTTATTAACTCAAATAGCCAGACCGATACGTATCCAGCAATTACAGTTCGCGGAAACCAGCACGTCACCCAGCATGAGGCGAGTGTGAGTCAGGTGAGCGAAGAGATGCTCTTCTACATGCAGCAGCGTGGTATCAACGAGGCACAAGCAATGAGCTTGGCGGTTAATGGTTTCATTAACGATCTCGTAAGTGAATTCCCAATGGAATACAGTGTGGAACTCAAGCGTCTCATCGAACTTGAGATGGAAGGTAGCGTCGGCTAACCATGACATTATTAATAATTTTACCTATTCAATTTATATTTTTTAAATGAGCACAATGATTGCGCAAGCTAGCATTTTAGAAGCAGCACCTGAATCTTCATCTTCATTCCCAGTGTGGTTTGCAGATCTTCAGAAGCAAGCATGGCAAGAGTTTCAAGACTTGCCTATGCCGACTCGTAAAGACGAGAACTGGCGTTTTGGAAACTTGAAGAAGTTGGAATTCTCTCAGTTTACTGCTGAAGAGAAATCTTCTATCGAGTATATTATTCCTGAGTTGCCAGCTGGGGTTATATGTCTCCCATTACAGGAGGCGCTTGAGAAGCACAGTGACTTGGTGCAAGAGCACTTTATGAAGCGTGAGACGCGCTTAGGTTCGGTGAAGTACGCAGCACTTCATAAGTCTCAGGTGAAGACTGGGCTTTTTGTTTATGTGCCTGACGGTATAGAGGTGGAGAAACCTATCGAGGTTCGTCACGTGCTATCTGGAAGTAATAAAGCGAGTTTCCCTCACACGCTTATCATTACTGGCAAAAACGCACAGGTGAATGTTCTGGAGCGGTTTACTAGTGAGAACACTGAAGATGCAGGTTTATGTATCGCTTTTAATGATTTGATCGCTGGAGAAGGTTCGAATTTAAAGTATTGTGCGCTTCAAGAGCTTAACCTCTTAAGTAGTATGGTTCAGGTGAATTCAACCGTGGTTGGGCGTTCTGCTAATGCGCTTTCGTTCACTCTTAATACAGGAGCGCAGTGGGCTAGGAATGAATCTCTCAGTACGCTAGCAGCCGAAGGCTCGAATTCTGATATGCTTGCATGTTCTATTCCTTCTGGATCGCAGCAGTATGATCAGAGAACATTCCAGGATCACGCAGCACCTCATACGACGAGTAATCTCCTCTATAAGAATACACTCTATGGAACAGCGAAGACAGTATTCGCTGGTTTGATTAAGGTGGATGATGGAGCTCACTATACTGATGCTTACCAGACGTGCCGTAACCTTCTCATGGAAGATACCACAGAGGTGAACTCAATGCCTGGCCTGGAAATTAATGCTGATCAGGTGAAGTGTTCTCATGGTAGCACATCAGCTAGCGTGAGTGATGAAGAGATATTCTATCTTCGTGCTCGTGGTATTAATCCAGTTGAGGCTCGCCGTCTCATCGCTCATGGCTTTTCTACAGACGTAGTGGAGCGGATTAAGAACGAAGATCTTGAAAAAATTGTTCTTGAAGCGATCGACCGGAAGTTCGCTGTTATCAGATAAAAATAAGCATTTTCCCTATAACCATCACATATTTTTATGTGGTGGTTTTTTTGTTCATTTTTATTTGAACAAAATAGATTTTTGGGCTTTATGGAGCTGTGTCATAAACTGTCTTAAGTTTTTGAAGCATTTCATTACATTCTCTCTCAAAAATCAGGTTTTGGCAGCAAAAATAGCCAATCGACCAAGGGCGGCAGCTCTAAAAAAATAAAGTTACCCTAAAAACTTAGGTATTCCGGTGCATAATCAATACATTAGTAAGTTGATAATTTTACTGATATATTGCTTGTAATTAATTCTAAATTAGCTCATGGGTAATTGCCCTTACTGCAGTATAAGTATTTAGCCGCGGTAAAAACCTCTTATTATTAGATCAAGAAATGTCACAGCAGTCTGAAAATATTCACCCTGAGTTTTCTCGCCAAGTTCCTAAAAGTAGCAAAGAGCAACTATTAGGTCAAAAAGGAGCTGTGATATGGCTCTGTGGGATGTCTGGCTCTGGGAAATCAACTATAGCAAATGCAGTTGAGAAAATTCTCCATGCAGAAGGCCGGATGACGGTAATACTTGATGGCGATAATTTGCGTTCAGGTATCAACTCTAATTTAGGTTTTACTGATGATGACCGCCGAGAAAATGTGCGCCGCGCCTCTCAGGTTGCAAAAGTATTTTCACAGCAAGGTATCATCACCTTTGTATCTGTAATTACACCACGTCACGAGTTACGTCAGCTTGCTAGTGATGTATTAGGCGATGATTATCACGAAGTTTACATCAAGGCTGACTATGAGGTTTGCGAGCAGCGGGATGTTAAAGGCCTCTACGCAAAAGCTGCTGCTGGTGAAATCAAAAATTTCACTGGTAAGGACAGCTCCTTTGAAGAGCCTGCTTCTGCAGCTCTGGTGGTTGATACCAGAACTCATTCCATTGACGACAGCGTCACCACTTTATTGGAATATATCCGTCCTATTATAACTCTCTAATTATTATATTATGTCTAATTATTCACTAAGCCACCTCAAGCAGCTTGAATCGGAAGCTATCTTCGTGATACGCGAGGCCGCTGCTCAGTTCAATAATCCTGCGCTTCTCTTCTCTGGAGGAAAAGACTCCGTCGTTATGGCGCATTTAGCCTACAAGGCGTTTTACCCAGCTCGTATGCCTTTCCCGCTTGTTCATGTTGACACGGGTCATAACTTCGATGAGTGCCTTACTTTCCGTGATAAATTTGTGGAAGAATATAAAACCCGCCTCGTAGTAGGCAGTGTTCAGAAATCGATTGATGATGGTGACGTTGCTGAAGAAACTGGAGCCAATGCATCTCGTAACGCCCTCCAGACTACGACTCTCTTAAATACTATAGAAGAGCATCAGTTTGATGCAGCAGGTGGTGGAGGTCGCCGTGATGAGGAAAAGGCGCGTGCAAAGGAGCGCTTTTTCTCACACCGAAACGACTTCGGCGAGTGGCAGCCACAAAATCAGCGTCCAGAACTATGGAATATCTTTAATGGAAGAAAAAGCCACGGCGAGCACTTCCGCTTTTTCCCTATCTCCAACTGGACAGAAATGGATATCTGGCAGTATATCAAGGCTGAGGAGATTGAGCTTCCATCACTTTACTTTGCACGCGAACGTGAAGTCGTGGAGCGTGGCGGCACTTATCTAGAGGTGAATAGCCTCGTGCAGCCTCGTGAGGGTGAAGAAGTTCAGACTCTTATGACGCGTTTCCGCACGATGGGTGATGCTACTATTACAGGTGCAGTTCTTTCAGAAGCGTCTGATTTAGACTCGATCATCGAAGAGGTAGCATCTGCTAGAGAAACTGAACGTGGTAACCGTGCGGATGATAAGCGTTCTGAAACGTCCATGGAAGATCGTAAGAAAGAAGGATACTTTTAGGCCTACTACTTACTCGGAACATACAAATTATAATAAACTAACTTTAAATTTTTTTTCAGAATGAGCTCAAACGATACAACAGACACTTCTGGTTACCTCGATATGGATCTTCTACGCTTCACTACAGCAGGAAGTGTAGATGATGGTAAATCAACTTTAATAGGACGTCTTCTCTATGATTCAAAAAATACTTTTGATGATCAGATGACCGCCGTGGAGACATCAAGTAAGCAGCGAGGTGACGAAAACATAAACTTAGCACTATTAACAGATGGTTTGAAGGCAGAGCGTGAGCAGGGCATTACCATTGATGTAGCTTACCGTTACTTTGCGACACCTAAGCGCAAGTTTATCATCGCGGACACACCGGGTCACATTCAGTATACTCGAAATATGGTGACTGGTGCATCTACCGCTAACTTGGCGATTATTCTTGTTGATGCCCGTAAAGGTGTGATTGAGCAGACGTGCCGTCACTCATTTATTGCAAGTTTACTGCGTATTCAGCACATCGTAGTTTGTGTGAATAAGATGGACCTCGTAGATTATTCGCAGGAAGTATACGACAAAATCGTATCTGAGTATAAAGACTTCGCTTCTCGTTTGGATAATGTTGTCGATATCAGCTTTATTCCTATCAGTGCGCTGAATGGCGACAATGTTGTAGAGACATCTGATAATATGGACTGGTATAAAGGTTCATCATTACTGTATCACTTAGAAACAGTTTATGTAGGTAATCAGGAAAACCATGTAGAAGCTCGCTTCCCTGTGCAGTGGGTTATACGCCCTCAGTCTGATGAGTGGCACGACTTCCGCGGTTATGCTGGCCGTGTAGCTGGTGGGGTATTTAAGCCAGGTGATGAAATCACCGTCCAGCCATCAGGTTTTAAATCAAAGGTGAAAGCGATTCATGCTGATAGTAAAGAGTTAGATGAAGCGTTCAGCCCGTTGTCAGTCACAATGACGCTTGAAGATGAGATCGATATTTCAAGAGGTGACATGATCGTGAAGTCAAATAATCCTCCTCATGTAGGGCAGGACCTTGACGCGATGATCTGCTGGTTCTCAGACAAGCCAATGGCGCCAAGAGGTAAATACATCATCCGTCACACATCTAATGAGGCTAAGGCGATTATCACAGAAACTAAATATAAAGTGAATATCAATACACTTCATAAAGTAGAAGATGCTCTTGAGTTTAAGCTGAATGATATTGGTAAAATATCGATTAGAACATCAGCACCGCTTATTTATGATCGTTATAAAAATAACCGAGTGACAGGTTCATTTATTTTAATCGACCCGCTGACTAACGAGACTGTAGCAGCTGGTATGATTTCCTAAAAAGCTGTTACAACAGTATATAATGAAGAGCCCCCAAAAAATATGCTGTATCGGAGCTGGCTATGTCGGTGGACCGACAATGGCGATGATAGCTCTGAAGTGTCCAGATATCCGTGTGGATGTTGTGGATATTAATGAAGAACGGATAGCTGCTTGGAACTCTGAGCAGCTTCCTATCTATGAACCAGGGCTAGATGATGTAGTTTCGACTGCTCGCGGTAGAAACCTTTTCTTTTCTACCGATGTAGAAGACGCGATTGCAGGAGCCGATATTATTTTTGTATCAGTAGGCACTCCTACTAAGACCTATGGAATGGGGGCTGGTCGTGCCGCTGACCTATGCTACATCGAGGGCGCTGCTAGGATGATCGCTAAGGTCGCCAAGGGGCCAAAAATCATTGTAGAAAAAAGCACTATCCCGGTAAGAACAGCCGAGGCAATGCGGACTATTCTGAGTGCAAACTCAAAGGATGGTAAGTTTCAGGTTTTATCAAATCCTGAATTTTTAGCTGAAGGGACTGCTATTTCAGATCTTGAAAATCCTGACCGAATCCTGATTGGTGGAGGTAAAACACCTGAAGATAAAGAAGCACTCGATACTTTAGCCAGTGTGTACGAGCGCTGGATCCCAGCAGATAGAATCATTAAGACGAATCTCTGGTCATCTGAGTTATCTAAGTTAGTTGCTAATGCATTTCTTGCGCAGCGTATTTCATCGATCAACTCTATATCTGCTTTATGCGAAAACACAGGGGCAGACGTGGATGAGGTCGCACGCGCGATAGGTATGGATTCGAGGATAGGAGCTAAGTTCTTGAAGGCGTCTGTGGGCTTTGGCGGGTCATGTTTTCAGAAAGATATACTTAATTTAGTCTACCTTTCAGAACATTTTGGTTTGCCGGAAGTAGCAGCCTATTGGAATACGGTTATTACGATGAATGATTGGCAGAAGAGCCGATTTTCCCAAAAAATAGTTCAGTCTCTCTTTAACACAGTGAGAGGAAAGCGTATTGCTGTATGGGGCTTTGCTTTTAAAAAGGATACCAATGACACACGTGAATCTGCGTCGATTTATCTCTGTAGAGACCTCCTGATGGAAGGTGCCGAAATAGCGCTGTATGACCCTCAGGTATCAGAGTCTAACATTAATCAAGAGCTTGTTTATGCTGGCGTTCCTCAAGAAATTATCGAGAAGCAGTTAGTCATAACTAGCTCCTGTGAAGAGGCTGCTAAGGAGGCTCACGGTGTAGCTGTTCTAACCGAATGGGATGAGTTCAAAGAAGCTGATTTTGATAGCATCTTAACTCATATGTTTAAGCCTGCATTTATATTCGATGGTCGGAATGCACTAGACCACGATTTGCTTAAGTCGAAAGGCTTCGAAGTTTATTCGATCGGTAAAGGCTAGAAGTAGCTAAATAAAACTTAATTTAAACTCATGAAACGTATTCTCATCACAGGTGGTGCAGGTTTTTTAGGTTCGCACTTGTGTGACCGTCTTTTAGCTGAAGGTCATGAAGTTATCTGTATGGATAACTACTTTACTGGAAGTAAAACCAACATTAATCATTTAAAAGAGAATGATAGATTCGAGGCTATTCGCCATGATGTGATTGATCCGTTTAAGTTAGAGGTAGATCAAATTTATAATTTAGCCTGCCCAGCTTCACCGCCACATTACCAGTATAACCCTATCAAAACGATGAAGACATCCGTTATGGGTGCGATCAACTGCTTAGGAGCGGCGAAGAGAACAAGAGCAAGAGTTTTCCAAGCTTCTACATCAGAAGTTTATGGTGACCCCGAGATACATCCACAGCCAGAAAGCTACTGGGGAAATGTAAACCCTATCGGTATCCGCTCTTGTTATGACGAGGGTAAGCGTGCTGCTGAAACGCTCTTTATGGATTACCATCGTCAGAATGGCGTTGATATTCGAGTTGTTAGAATCTTCAATACTTACGGCCCGCGCATGAACCCTGAAGACGGGCGCGTAGTTTCTAACTTTATCTGCCAAGCACTTCGAGGTGAAGATATTACCATATATGGTGATGGAACACAGACGAGGTCGTTTTGTTATGTAGACGACTTGCTCGAAGGGTTTGTTCGCTTGATGAATAAAGAAGGTATTCACACACCAGTTAATATAGGAAACCCGAATGAATTCACCATGCTTGAGCTTGCTGAGCAGGTTCTTACTAAGGTGGGTGGAAAGTCTAAGCTCATCTTCCAAGACTTGCCTGGTGATGACCCTAAGCAGCGTCAGCCAGATATTACTCAGGCGAAAAAACACCTCGACTGGTCACCTACCGTCGAGCTTTCAGAAGGGCTTGATCGCACGATCGAATACTTCAAGACGGTAGTCTAAGTGGTATGACCATCTGGGTCATGATCAAGTAAAGCAGTAAAGCTGCCTATTAATATGAAACGAATCTTTGTCTCAGGCTGTTACGACATCATTCATGCTGGGCATCTTCAGTTTTTTGAAGAGGCACGGGCACTAGGTGATCACCTCACGGTGAGCTTCGCCTCAGAAGATGTTCTCTGGCACCACAAACAGCGTCGCCCATCCATTCCAGATGAACATAAAAAGGTCGTTTTGGAGGCGTTTAGTGTCATTGATGAAGTGGTTATAGGCACGGATAATGATCATGGCTTAGATTTCAAAACATACTTTTTAGAAGCTAAACCAGACATGCTTGTCGTCACGGAAGACGATCTTTACGCTGATGTTAAAAAAGCTATTTGCGCAGAAGTAGGAGCCACCTACCACCGTCTAGCGAAAACCCCACCAAAGTTTGCACCTGTTTCTTCCTCAGGTATCGTTAAGTGGGTGAAGGCACCTACAGAGTCACCCCTAAGAATTGACTTCGCTGGTGGCTGGTTAGATGTACCACGTCATGCCAGAAAAGGAGCCTACGTTGTAAACTGTGCCATTTCTCCCATGGTTAGTTTGCGTGAGTGGGATTACGAAAAGCGTGCTGGCCTTGGAGGCAGTGGAGCTTGGGCTCTACTTAATGGTGAAAATGGTGTTGATGCTGAACTTGGCTTAGGAGTCGGCTGGCAAGATCCCTCAGTTATCCGTGAATCAGGACTTTGTGTTTGGCGTAGCGGGGAAAAACCAGTTTTAGATTTCAAACGCCGCGGCGAAATGCTGATCGGCAAAATGGCGATACTCTGGACTGGCATTGAGCATGACACACCTGGTAACTGTGACTTAAAGCGTGATTACGCTCTCATAGAAAAAGCTAGCCAAGTGGCGCAGGAAGCTGTCTTGAGTGAAGATTTTTTAAAATTAGCAGAAGCCGTCACCTTATCTTATGAGGTGCAGCTTGCCGAAGGGATGAAGTCACTTCCAGCTGTAGATAATGCCATTGCCTGTAAATACTGTGGCGGTGGTCACGGAGGCTACGCTCTTTATTTATTCAAAGACACTTCAGCTCGTGACGCCGCGGTGTGTTCAACTGATTCAATACGCGCAATTGAACCGTATTGCCGTTAATACGTAGAAGAGGTTTCCAACTTCTCTAAATATTAAAGAAAAATTCGCTCATAAAGATCAATCCAATGTTTCCTGAAATTCAAAAATACTCAGTCATCGGTCTACCCGTGGCTGTGACTGACTATGACACTGCCATAGAGTGGATAAAGGCAGCAGCAGAACAAGGAGATCGCGCATACGCAGTAGAAGCAGCTAACACGCACGTAGCAGCCCTTGCTAGACATGATAAAGAATTTGGCAACGCGATGTCAAAATTTGACCTCATATGTCCCGATGGCATGCCTTTGGTATGGGCTATCAATAAAAAGCAGGATTCAAAAAATCAACTGACTGACCGTGTTTACGGTCCCACCCTTATGCTCAAAACTATTGAGCAGACACAGAATCAACCAGAGTTTAAGCATTTCCTTTTAGGAGGGAAAGAAAGCACACTGGAAAAACTAAACCAAAGATTCCAAACGGACTTTCCAGAAACAAAAATTGCAGGCTCTTATTCACCGCCGTTTGGCGAGTGGCCAGAAGGTGAGTTTGAAAAAATCTGTAATCTCATTCGAGCATCAAAAGCCAACTTAGTATGGATTGGTCTAGGCTGTCCTAAGCAGGAGCTATGGCTTGCTAAGCATAAAGCGGAGCTTCCCTCAGCTGTATATTTTGGAATAGGTGCAGCTTTCGCATTCCACGCAGGTGAAGTTCAGCAAGCCCCAGCAAAGCTTCAGAAGTTTGGTCTCGAATGGCTTTATCGCTTAGCGATGGAGCCACGTAGGCTCTTCAAGCGCTACTTCGTCTACAACTCCCTCTTCCTCTGGTATTCTTTTAAAAATTAGTATGACCAACCATCATGACAAATTTGCTAGTTGGTTTCTTAACAACTAATCACTTTTCACATCAAAAATGAGTAAAATCTTAGTAGCTGGAGCAGGTGGATTCATTGGAGGCCACCTCGTCCAAACTTTTATAGCACGTGGCCACCAAGTCATAGCAGCCGATATCAAACCACTCACAGAATGGTATCAGATCAGTGACAGTGCAGAAAATCATGTTGCGAACATGGAAGAGCTGGATCAGTGCTATAAGCTCATTGAGTCTTGTGATGAAGTTTACTGTCTAGCCTGTAATATGGGAGGAATGGGCTTCATAGAGAATAATCGCAGTCTCTGTATGCTCAGCGTATTGATTAATACCCATATGCTCAGAGCCGCTAAAGACTATGGTGTGAAGAAATATTTTTACTCATCCAGTGCGTGTGTTTATCCTGATTTCAAACAAAGCGATGCAGAGGTAATTGCTCTCAAAGAATCAGACGCTTACCCAGCAATGCCAGAAAACGGTTACGGTTGGGAGAAACTCTTCTCCGAACGACTTTGCAAAAACTTTGAAGAAGACTTCAGCTTTAAATCTCAGGTTTACCGCTTTCATAACGTCTACGGTCCATATGGAACTTGGGATGGAGGGCGAGAGAAAGCACCTGCTGCCATGTGCCGTAAAGTCATCGAATGCATAGATTCTGGTAATATGGAAATGGAGATATGGGGCGATGGCGAGCAAACACGTTCATTCATGTATATTGATGACTGCATCACAGGTATCGATAAACTAATGGCAAACGGTTACACAGACCCACTCAACCTAGGCCGCTCTGAGCTGGTTAGTATAAACGGCTTACTAGATATCGTTGAAGAGATTGCAGGTGTTAAGGTAAAACGTAATTATAACCTAAATGCACCTCAAGGTGTTAGGGGGAGGAATTCAGACAACACCGAGATTAAAAAAGTCTTAGGATGGGAGCCTGAAGTAGATCTTGTTACTGGTATGGAGAAAACCTACCATTGGATTAAAGAACAGTATGATCGACGCAAAT
>CAYNLE010000023.1:26626-28631 GCA_964397975.1 uncultured Verrucomicrobiales bacterium
GCCTGTGAAAACTCAGCTCACCTTGGTTATGTAACTGTGACTGGTGTTCATGGCGTCATGGAGTCTCAAAAAGACGAGGCGCTAAAAAACATTCATAACAAATCGTTTTTATCCACACCCGATGGAATGCCTATGGTCTGGATGGGCAAATATATTTACGGGCATGAAGATATGGATAGGGTCTACGGCCCTGAGCTTATGGATGAAATATTTCGTCAGACAGAATGCAGTGGCATAAGACACTTCTTTTACGGTGGAGCTGAAGGAGTCGCCAACAACCTAAAAGAATGCCTATTAAGGAAATACCCAGAGTCTTCTATAGTAGGAACTTTTACGCCACCTTTCAGACCTCTGAATAATGATGAAGAGAAATCATTACTTACAGAAATAGATAATACAAGGCCGCACTGCATATGGGTCGGTCTTAGTACACCTAAACAAGAATGCTTCATGCACGACTTTGTTGAGAAAAACCCAGATTTAAACAAATCGTGGGGGAACGGAGTTACTTTATTAGGTGTAGGTGCAGCCTTTGATTTTTTATCCTATCAAGTAGATCAAGCACCGTATTGGATACAGCGCTCAGGCTTCGAATGGCTATACAGAGCATACAAAGAACCCAAAAGATTACTGAAACGCTATATAGTCAGTAATGGAAGTTTTCTACTTCACTTGATTCGTAGAATATGGAGTTGATTGGAAAATAATTTAAACTAGCTTACTATAGAGTTCTTTCTAAGAATTGGTTATAATGATAATTTATTAGTATAAGTAACTATCGAAAAAAGTTGATTTTTCGAGGCCTTCAAAGCCATCTTGACAACAAGAAATCTCATAGCCGGTGAAGAGAGCTATCGCTTTCTCTGTAATCTGACCTGCAATAGAGGTTGTTAAGATGTTAAAATAAGTTGAGAAACGCGCAAATTCGAAGAAAAAACATTTCACCAACTAAAATAATCCTCAAATACACGACCTCAAAAAAACAGAAGTCAGTGTCGGAAGCTTGGAAATTGTTGGTTTATAGAGATTCCTTAAATAACATTTATCATTTCCAATTATTCGAAACAAAATAAAAAAGCTATATCAGCTTGTGACTTTAAAACAGTTAATAGCCATTTATCTAGTAGAGCCTATACAAGTGTCTGGTATTTTAAAATTAAAGTAGAAATTTATTAAAATGATATCATCTAGAATAGGAAGCATTTTCATTACTACTATAGTAGTAATGTTTGCGGTATACAGTATTTTTGGAATTATTACTGGCCAAGGTAATAGTTTAGGGAATCTGGCTCGCATTTGTACTTTAATGACAGTTTGTGTAGGTGTTGTTATGCCTAAGCAGGCGCTTTACTTGTTAATTATTTATGGGTGTTATGTTGATCTCTTTAAAAGAACGATGATACTAGATCTACGTTTAACTTTTATTGATATAGCATGGGTTCTATCATTACCAATAGCATTAGTTGGCTCATTAGTATTGGCTAGATTAATGCAGTGGGTTTTGTTAGGTCGTAAATTGACGGCTCTAGAAATAAAAGTGTTTGTTTTTGGTGTAGTTATATCCTTTGCATCATTTATATTTATTGTAGCTACTCAAGGACCGTCATTAACCGCTATGCAATTAGTAGCGAATCTTGGAGCTTATACGTTTATGCCTTTTGTTATGTTAGGCTTTATCGAGAAGGAAAGTGATTTGATGAAATATATGAGATTTTGTATTCTAATCTCTATACCGGCAGCTTTATATGGTATTAAACAGTGGGTTACAGGCTTCAGTAATTTTGAGATAGAGTATATGGAAACCGGCCTTACTGTATTAGTTGGTCAGCTAGACAATGATGTGATTAGGCCTTTTTCTACAGTCTCTAATCCAGGGAGTTTTGCTGTATTATGTTTCTTTGGTATAGCATTGTCCTTATTCGCTATCTGTCAGAATAAGTATAAAATTAATCAAGACTATGTTATTAAGTTACCTAAAATAATTAGTATTATTTGTATTTTAATA
>CAYNLE010000024.1:0-28474 GCA_964397975.1 uncultured Verrucomicrobiales bacterium
ATGGATATCCCGCCAATTAACCCTAATAGAGTTAAAGCTTTAGCTACGTTTTGTACTGTTTTGGATTTGTATGGCAGATTCCATCGACCGTAGATCCACAAGGCGAGAGCGATGACGCTGAGGCCAATAACGATATTTAACATGTAGTCTAGTCCTGTTTGAGAAACATAAACCCATAGTAGGTATCCAGCTGTGGCGAAAAGCAGAAATGACATTCCTTGCTTGAAGCTTTCCATCCATGGTCCAGGGCGGGGGAGCTTCTTGATGAGGTCAGGGAAAATAGAGAGGAAGAGGTAGGGTAGAGCTAAACCTAGTGCCATGGCTGTAAATGCGAGCATGAATTGCACATTGGGTAGTGCAAACGCAGCTCCGATGGCAGCCCCTAAAAATGGAGCAGAACATGGTGTTGCGACGACAGTAGCTAAGACACCGCTGAAGAAAGAGCCTGCTAGGCCTGATTTATTCTGGAGTTCTCCACCTACGCCTACAACTTTTGTCCCCAGCTCAAATACGCCAAACATATTGAGGGCTAGGATAAACATGAGTAGTAGTATAGCGAATACCACATAAGGGTTTTGGAGTTGATATCCCCAGCCAACTTCTTGTCCTTCACCCTTGAGTGCGGCGTTTCGTAGAGTGAGTAGTAGTCCACTCATTACCCAGAAAGAAATGAGAACGCCTGAAGCAAAGGTAAGTCCATGAAAGACGACTTTCTTTTTCTCAGCACCAGCTTGTTCTGCAAATCCCATGATTTTAAGTCCGATAACTGGGAAAACACAGGGCATGAGGTTAAGGATGAGTCCTCCAAGTAGCATTCCTCCTATGATACCGAGTAGCTTGCCTATACTCGCGGATTTAAGTTTAGCTTTTTCAAAGGCTACTTTATCGATAATTAAGCCTGTATTACTAGCTCCAGATGACCAGCCTGTTGATGAGTAGATGACTCCAGATAGGTTCTTAACTGGGTCTCCCTGATAATCAGTGTTTTTAGGAAGGGCTAGAGTATACAGGTCGCCTTCTTTAGTTAATTTTTGTTTTTTAACATTCTGCGTTTCACCAGCTGAGCTGAAAAAATAGAGATCGGATAGTTCATGCGTGTTGCTGCCTGATGGGGTGAGGTGCAGTAAGTATTGATTGCTTTCATCGCTTACACTGACATTCCAATCTGTTGAGGGGACAGGAAGCTCCTTTCGAGCCTCATCAAATAGAGCTTTTTGCTCTTGGTTTAACTCTTGTACGTTTTCTACAGGTAGAGAGATATTAAGTTTTTTGGACTCTGGATTGAGACAGCTTTTTTTATCACAGATTTGCCAGTTAGCCGTCACGCTGATCTGTACATCCTGATCTACTGCTACAGTGTCATCAGAGCTTATCTCAGCTAAGATTAAGTATTCTCCGCTGTAGGTGTAGAAGGTGTTTCCTTGGTTCTCGTAAAGGTGAGGTGTTGGCCACTGTTCTGAGGTTAGGGAAAAGCCTTTAGGTAATACCCATTCAAACTCTAGTGGTAGACCTACACCGCCTGGGTTTTTATAATAAGCGTGCCAGCCTTCAGCATGCGTAAGTTTGATAGCTACAGTGAAGGTCTCTCCAGGAGCTGTAGTTTTTACTGCTGAGTGAAGTGAGGCGCTTGTTTTTTCTTCCTTGGCCGGTTTGTCATTACTATCTTCAAAAGGATTATACTGAGCCTGCACACAACACAGTGTGAGAATAAGAGCCTGAATGGTAAGAACGAGTTGTTTCATAAATGAGAGAAGTTAACGCTATGTAAACGGATCTACTCATTAGGAGTAGTTAAATGTGAAATTCTTCCCAAGTTTTCAGATACATGGATTAAGCGTTAGCTTGCTCATGTGTTGAGTCTATTTCTGAGGGGTCAATATTGATTTTCCTTTCCCAAATGTATCTTCTGAAAAGAACTTTTACAGCAGCTGTGAGAGGGACAGCTAATAGAGCACCGATGAAACCGCCTAGAAGGAGCGACCAGAATAGCATGGAGAAAATAACGGTCATAGGGTGAAGACCGACAGAGTCGCCTACGATCTTAGGAGCTGTTACCAGCGAGTTGATCTGTTGCACGATGATGAAAATACCAATAACAATAACTGGATACGCCCATACCTGTGGTATAAATGACCATGTATTGATCAGTAGCTCTACATGATTGTCTTCTACCGATTTAATAACCCCCGATATCTGCTGGCCATCAATGGTAGCTGAAATTTTTTCGCCAATGTCTGGTGTTATTTTCGGTGTAGCGATACATACAGTTTTTGAAAAATGTACATAGGCGATAATGGCAGCCGGGATCATACACAGAATATTGCCAATGAATGGAATCACTCCGAGGACAGCGAGTAGTAAACCTATAACAAGTCCGTAAGGTAAGCCGAAAACCATAAGCGCGATACCCACGAGGATACCGTCAATGAATGCCACGAGCATTTGCCCACGGAAGAAGGAGATAAGGTAGCCGTTGATTTCGGATAAAGTCTCTACGACTTCATCTTTGAACCTTGATGCTCGTAGAGGCACGTAGTCATGCCAGTGAGCTTTGATACTGGAGCTTTCTTTTAGAAAATAATAAAGATAGATCGGTGACATTAAAAAACCGAGTGCGATACCAAAAAAGCCAAAGAGCTTGCTAGTGCTGCCTTTCGCCCAAGAGAGTATACTCGTGACAATGTCATCAGGTAAGAGAGCTGCTAAACGTGTGTCTTCAAAGCTAACTTCAGTATTACTCGATACTAGAGAGCTTTTAGATGCTTCAGAGACATTGTGGGATAGAACGTCTTCATTTTGAGACAGGTTAGGGTCAGCTTCGAGCCAGTGATGAACCCAAGGATGTTCTTTAACATCCTCTAGAGTATACATTATATTTTCACCTAACTCCTTACGGTTCTGATCATTACTTAGCTGTTCAATAATAGGAGGGAGAGTAGTACACGCCAAAATACCAATGATGACGATGAAGGATCCGAATACACTAACTACAGCTTTAAGTCTTGATAGCCCCTTTGCCTGTAGCCAGCTCACTATAGGATCTAGTAGGTAAGCCACAATACCGGCCACAGCTAAGGGAACTAATACAGGCTGGAGGTAGCCTAGAACTTGGCCAGATAGCCAAATAAGACCAACGACGAGCAATCCTATGATGAGGAAGGCTAAGCCAGTAAGAGCGCGCCAGAGAGTTTTGCTCTGAAAATTAGAAGGATATATAGGAGTCACGGTAAATGAATTTAGTTAAATTTTAAATTATGACGATTGTAAAATTAACACCATATTACCATGGGGTGAATTTGCTGTAATCCCTCTAGCGGGTAATTTGTCCCAAACAGGAACCATAAATATTATTTATTGAACCTCTCTTGATAGGGCTGGGATGCCCCTCTGGAGAAGTTCGGCATCTACTGCGTCTGAGGCTGTTTTGTCTAAATAGACTTTTTTGGGCGGGCCTTCTGCGAATTCGATTGTATGAAGACCGTTCTCAACAGGTTGTTTGAAAGCATTGATCAGAGATGAGATGTTGATGATGTCGACTCCGTTTACTTTTTCTACAACTAGGTTTCTAAACGAATCATAGCCAGTGGTAGCTGGTGTAGGAATAGTAGCTGATAAGATGACAATGCGCTCTTTATTAGCTTGGTGCTTTTCTTGGGAAGCATAGATACTTAAAAGGTTAAGCGGTGCTTTACTGAGCCAGCTATCACCAAAAGCTTCTAGGTAAGTCTGTGTCAGCTCCTGAAAAATAAACCCTCCTTTGACTAGGTATTGCGGTGCTGTGCCGTAGGTTTGAGATGGGATTAGCTTTTCGTTAGCTCGTTCTAGTAGAGCTGAAACAGTCTGTTCTTTACCATCACGTATGATTGTAAGGTCGATCGTGTCACCCACCTTACTGTTACCGCGAATGAGGTGGCTCCAGAATATTTTCCCATATTTATCGTCGCGGTAATAACCGCGCCTTCCAATGTCATATTTGCCAATTTTGACAATGACATCGCCTTTTTGTAGTCCTGATTTTTCCGCTGCACTATTTTTGACTACATTACTGATATAGACGCCTCCTATATCATCTGAGAGATTAAGCCAGTCACGTAGGTTCGGGTCGACAGTATATCCAGCTCCTATACCGATTGATGGAAAGCCTTTATAGTCTCCATCCTTAGCATCAGCTATAAAGGCATGAATTATCTCAGGAGCGATGATTTTTATGATTTGGCTATCAGAGTCGTAATGATTTAATAGACCTAACAGTTTCCCCTCAGAAATAACAGGCAAGGTGAAGCTATTGGAGGCGCTTTGCATAGAGCCCTTAGCTTCATACGCTAGGAAATAGTGGGAGCCGAGGAAGCTGGATGATACTTCCACGCTTTGAATAGTGGAAGGGGTGATTAGGGACATGCCGTTATCTTCTAACTGCCATACTTGTACTTCGTCACCGATGTTTACTGGTTCTGCTAGTTTAAGAGGTTTTAAGTCATTGAAAAAGCTATCTGTCTCACCATTATCTGGAGCGAGCAGAGCGAGGTTGGTTTCGTAATCTATAGCGACAACTTTAGCTGGTAAGCTGTGAGTATTATCAGTATTTTCTAACTCTATATAGTTGGCGTTGGCCACCATTTCGGCAGTTGTTAAAATGAGGTTGCCTTCCAGTAGCGCGCCTGTTCCATAGTTCGTGGAAGCGGAAGTTTTGTCCCAGGGTTGTGATGCATTCCAGCCTTGTACAGTTGAATTAATCCTTATAACCGATGATGCTATATGTGCCGGTTTAGATTCGGAGACCGCAGTTGGTTTCTCTTCTAAGCAGCTAACTAAGAGCGTCGATAGAAGTGTGAGAGGTAAAAAAAGTGTGAGTTTTTTCATGCAATAGTAAGTTCTATTTGTAGTAAAAAGTGGTTTGAGTATGGACTATTTCTCTAAATGGTAAAGTTGAGAGATACCGTAGTTTGATTGTGTTCTCTGGTTAGCTTCGCTTACTTTTGCACCAGGAATGATAATCGGTTTTTCTAACCCCATACATTTTATTACGAAAAACTCAGGATGTTTTTCTGGGTATAGTAGGCTGTGGGCGTGCTCGAGAGAGGTGACTTTTTCATCATTGATCGAGTCGATAACTGTTCCGGCATACTCACTGATGTAGGTGTTGATAGGATCGTCTAAAACACGCGTTAAGATGACGATGTCCTTACGCTCTTTGAAAATACCTAGTTTTAAGTAGTCAAAGTATTGTTGTTTGACGTGGATGTTTTTAAAGTTATGAGATACAAAGAGGTTGAGGCTGAGCGGCTGGAGTAGAAGACCTGAGAAACATGTATACCGTGGCTTCTTGTCATATTCTACAGCGTAGATACGACTATGAGGGAAGGGCTTAAGTGTGCATTCTTTTTGCATCTTTTTTCCATTTCTAATGATGGCAAGTTTGATAATGTCCCCTGAGAATTTACGTTCAACGATCTCATTAAGGTTCACTTGCTCATTATCAATAAGGATGTTGCCGGCTCTATTAATGGTGTTGCCGTTAATAGCAGTTAGGATATCGTTTTCTTCCAGCACACTGTCACATGGGCTTTCAGGCATGATAGCTGACACCAATACTCCTGGTGTGCTGTCTGATAAGTTAAATTGCTTACGCATAGCGCTATTAAAGAGAGGGAAGTAAGATATCCCAAGGTCTACATATTGGTCATATACACCGTCCTCTATGTCTTTAAGAAAACGTTTGATAACAGGCGGTGGGATCATGTAGCCGGTATTATCAGCTGAGCGTAGCCCCTGAAACGCTACCCCGACTACTTTATCATTCTGTAATACAGGTCCGCCTGAGTTACCAGGGTTGATAGCAGCATCAATCTGGACAACGAGGTGAGAATCAGCTCTGGAATGACTGTATTGACTGAAATCAACTCTAGAAACCACGCCTCGTGTTACTGAGATACGGTTTCCTCCTACAGGGTAACCGATGACCCTTACCTGGCTTTCTAGTTTAGGCACTTTGCCGATACTTAGATAAGGGAGGCCTAGGAATGGAGTGAAGTTATCTACCTGAAGTAAAGCTAAGTCACAGTCATGAGCGATATGTAAAATGCGTGCAGGGTGCTTCTGCGCTGAACCGTGCATGGTAATGAGTAAGCGCTGGACGTTAGAAACCACGTGTGCATTAGTGAGAAAAAGATTAGGCCCGATGAGAAATCCAGTGCCGATGCCTCCACTGAATCTACCAGCCTTCCATGGTTCACTGTAGCTAGGTTCTTGAGTGGCCGCTTCTATACGGACAATGGATCTATAGATAGATGATAGATTAGAGTTAGTCTCTGCGCTAATAACTTTATCCGGAGCTGGAGGTAGCTGCTGGGCTAGTAAGCTATTATCAAGAACTATGAAAAGGAAGAGCGAGCTTATGCAGACGCTGTAATATGAAATAGATGCCATCATTCTTGTCATGAGCGCTAATCTAAGGCGATTTTGTCTGAATGAAAGCGGGAAAGTGATATACGTAAGATTTATTTATATTCGTTATTCAATTTTTAGAAACTCATGGATAGTCTCTTGAAGCCATAATTTATAGAGATAAGAAATGACAGTTAGTGATCAGGTGAAATCAGATACAGAAGTCCTAAAGGGGGCTTCTACATTGTGTATTCTGCTACCTGAGGCCTTTTCAGAGCTGTGTTTTGTTATCCCGGCTATTCGAGCTATAAAAAATAGTTATCCGAGTATTAAGATAACAGCTGTTTGTGTTCAGGCCCATGCTAGCTTCATAGATTTGCTTCCAGAGATTGATATTGTTTTATCATATCAGCCTAAAACTTCCGTTCGTCAGTTAGTGTCTCTGTGGCAAGGTTATATTTCTGACTGTGAAGTAGCTATCATATGGTCAGAGCTTACTGTAGCTAAGGTTATAGAACGTTTAGGTATAAAGGAACGTCTAGGGAGTGCTGACTCCAAGATTACTAACCATCTTACCAGAGCCATAGATCTCGAACAAAAGCCAGGTCCTGTAGAGCATCGAGTGAGGTATTATCTTAATTTCGCTGCTCAGTTAGGTGCTGATAGCTATAATAAGGTTAATTTCACACCGCTATCTGTAAAAAGTGATGAGGGACATACTAAGCGAGTCATCATAGCGCCATGGTCAAATTATGGAGTTTCGCATCATTGGAGAGAGGATAATTATCAAGGTTTAATAGAAGCGCTTACGAATAAGCACCCAGACATTGAATTGGTCGTTTATAGCGAGCTTTTTTACTCAGCTAAAGAAGTAGCTAAGCATTCACTCTCACTTGGTATAGATGTCTCAGTAGAGCAGTTTTTAGACTTACAGCAAGCTGCTGAGAGCTTCCGTGAAGGGGATGTGCTATTAGCTGTAGATAGCGACTTGGCTCATTTGGCAGCATGCTTTGGTATACCAGCCGTAGTGATGTTCGGCGCGAATGAGCCTAGATGGAAGCGTCCGCTAGGAAAACAAAGCAAGGTGATACGCGAGTATGTGCCGTGTAGCCCTTGTTATTTAGAGAAATGCCCGATTGATCACCGATGCATGAATAGCATCGGTGTTGAGTCTGTCATGGCGGAACTTGATGAGTTTCTTACTCCTCAAGTTGTATGCGCGGGAAAATAGGTTTTGGTTTACCTATTTCATGACCAGATGGGATTAAACCCCACTTGAGATCTGCTAGCTTCATATCAGCCAAGTTATCTAGACGGAGTTGACTTTGTATTTTAGCACAAGCTTCAGGGATGATCGGTGATAATAGCACGCTAACTTGAGCACAGCTTTCTACCATATGGTAGAGAACAGTAGCGAGGCGGTCATACTTCGTTTCATCCTTAGCTAACTGCCAAGGTTCATTTCTCTCGGCGTAGCCATTACAGAAGCTCACGTGTTTATTTACCTCATGAAGAGCTGTCGAGGTGTCATACTTATCCATGGCCTTTTGGTAGGCGTTAATGGTGTCAGTAAGAGACTGTCTTAGTGCGGCTGAGTCGTCATCATCATACTCGTTTGTCACCATGGTGCTATTGAGCGATTTTTTACTCATGTTTAATGCACGGTTACAGAGATTGCCAAGATTGTTGGCTAATTCTGTATTGTAAGTGATAACGAGGCGGTCTGCATCGAAGTCTGAATCTTTACCTGTGATGATGTCTCGAACGAGATAGTAGCGTAGTGCCTCGACACCGAATTGATCGGCTAAAGTGTTCGGGTCGATGACGTTACCGATCGATTTTGACATTTTCTCACCCTTGATATTCCACCACCCGTGAACGAGTAGGGAGGGGATTTGTTCATCACTAAAGCCTATCGCACGTAGCATACACGGCCAGTAAATAGCATGTGATGGCACGAGGATGTCTTTTCCGATAACGTGGACGTTAGCTGGCCATAGTTTTTCAAAATCAGGAAGTTCACTACCTTCTTCAGCGAGGTAACCAGCGAATGAGATATAGTTGATGAGAGCGTCAAACCATACATAGGTGACGAAGTCTGTATCAAATGGTAATTCAATACCCCAATGTAATCGTTCCTTTGGTCGTGAAATACAGAGGTCAGTTTCAGAAGCACGTTCTACAGCATTGAGCACTTCAGCTTTACGGAGGGACGGAATGATGAAGTCATCATTCGCCTGAACGTAATCTTCTAGCCACTTCGCGTGATCGCTAAGTTTAAAGTAGTAATTTTCTTCATCGCGCTCTTCCACTTCACCCCACTCAGGGCCGAACTCTCCATCTTCACCGCGTTCTTTATCGGTGAGGAATTGTTCCTGACGGATAGAGTAGAAACCCTTATATTGTTTTTTATAAATCTGACCTTCTTCATAGAGTTTGGTCAGTATCTTTTGAACACAGGTTTTATGGCGTTGATCAGTCGTTTCAGCCCAGCCGTCGTATTGAACATTGAGTTTATCCCATAAGCGGAGAAAGTGCTTTGTGCTGCGCTGCGCATAAGTAGCAGGGTGGACACCGTCTTTTTCAGCAGTCTGCTGAACTTTCTGTCCGTGCTGGTCTACACCGGTAAGGAAGTATACTTCATCTCCAGCTAGTCTGCGGTAACGGGCGATGACATCGGTTAATACCTTTTCATAAGCATGGCCGATGTGTGGAGCGCCATTTGTGTAATCAATAGCGGTGGTGATATAAAACATATCTTTTTCTATTTAAAAGAAGGGAGGTAAGAGTTTGGTTCAGTTATTTGGACTCAACGACAAGGCCTGAAATATTAGCTTTTTCAGCTTCAGCTTCGACCCAGTTCAACCATGTTAGTAGGCTGAGCTGACGTTTTGATGTCTCTATAGCAGATGTTATACGGCCTTTGTTTTGCTCGCTTTCCTCGAACTCACGTTTTTCTAAGTGAATAAAGAGCGAACGCGAAGATTCATCAATAGGCTCGGAAACTTCATTTGGATTCAGTGTGCCCGCTTTTATAAATAGCTGGCTGTAGCTAGGCTCGTTACTAGGTGGTGTGCCAGAAGGAGAGTAAGGTCCTACCTGGGTAACGGTGTAGTTATTTTCCTTAGCAACTGTTTTGAAGTCTTTACCTGCTTCGAGAGCTTCTGAGACGATCTTTTGTGCGTCTTTTGCTGCAGTTTTCATCTTCTTACCTGCATTCTCAGCGATGAGGTCAGTGCGAGCTGCGTCGCGAGCTGCATCATATTCCAGAAGGGTAGGTTTTACGATTTCCTCGAGCGTGAACATGATCCATGCGTTTTGACCAACAGGGATCGGCTCAGAGAGCTTGTAGTATGGATCTGATGATTCAGCGATTTGGAAGATAGTATTGGCAAGAGTTTTACCTGAGTTTACGGAGCCTCTTAGTGTGTTAAACTTACTGAGTTCAGCAGGTAGCTTAGACCTTGTGAACAGTTCTGTTTTTAAAACCGTCTGGCCGTTTTCGCTCATATTCATTTCAAACTTGAGAGGAGCTTTCTCATCAATAATATCATAGAAAACCTGAGATAGACTATTGATCTCACGCTTTAACTTTGTAGCTGCTGCTGCGATCTCTTCTTCTCTCTGAGCTTTAGCTAGCTTATCAGCTTCTTCATGCGCTTTTTTTTGCTCTTCAGTAGCATCAGCAGCTAGTGGCTTCTGTGCTAGAGGTGCTTTCTCAGGGACGTCGAGGAGAACATAGTTAATACGGCGTGTTTCATCAGTTTGGTATGCATCCTGGTGCGCTTCCCAGTAAGTTTTGATTTCTTCTTCACTAGGCTCTTCTTTTTTAATGAATGACTCGAGGTCGAAGGCGACGCGTGAATAAGTTACAGTCTGGAGTTGGCTTTCTACGAGGTCTCTAACTGCACTAGGTGGTGTTGTTAGGCCGCCGCCGATGATAGAGATGAGTTTTTTAAGGCAAAGCTCTTCACGGACGATGTCGCGTAAGTCTTGCTCAGTCATACCAAGGCTACCAATACGTTCTTCGATAAACACTTTATACGCTGCTGCGTCGAAATTGCCTCCAGAGGAAAAGCCAGGAGCCTTTTTGATCGATTCAGAAACAGCCTCTTCACTAGCATAGAGACCCATATCATTCATTGCTTTCTGCAGAGTAAGTCGATTTGTGATAAAGCGTACTATATCTTGATCAGACAAATTGCTACGAGAGACGGTATAATAATTTAACCCATAGGCTTCTAGCTGAAGAATCTGCTGTGGATTCGGTGGAGCCATGAGGTAGTTAATATAGACATTAAGACCTGCAGATGCAGCTAGATGAAGTGTGCCTTCACCCATACTGCGGTATGCTTGTTGATCTAAGTTTTTACCATGAGCACTTAGTAAGGTAGAACCGGAAGCTGGACCACCGCGGCTAGAGTTAATGTCATTCATCGTAAAAAGAAATGCTACTGCGAGCAGAACAAAAACGACTGCCATAAGGCCGGTGTATTTACGTATATTTTCAATCATTACTGGAAAGATCAGTTATTTGACCACATGTTATTATTAAATAATAAACTGTGATAGGGGCGAAAACTTAGTGAGAGAATCCCGATGTAGCAATAC
The DNA here is from genome assembly GCA_964397975.1 of uncultured Verrucomicrobiales bacterium. Classification (GTDB taxonomy): domain Bacteria; phylum Verrucomicrobiota; class Verrucomicrobiia; order Verrucomicrobiales; family Akkermansiaceae; genus Oceaniferula. Next base: position 10,996 of record CAYNLE010000024.1, read on the forward strand.
TAAATAGGGTGAAAGAGCTATGAGGAATCTATATTATAAGAAAAAACTCATATTATAGACGAAACACTTGATTATCAGGCCGAGCTTGGCTTGATTCGTCGCGTGAAAATTCTTGTTGTTGGAAAGGGTGGGCGTGAACACGCATTGATTACTGCATTAGAACAATCCTCTACGGAGACTCAGATATATAGTTTCCCTGGTAGTGATGCCATTGCTGAGCATTCTGAGGTTGTAGATGTTGCTGGGCTTAGTGAATTAATTAGCTGGATGTCTGAGAATGCAATCGACCTCTGCATAGCAGGAGAGGAGAGCTATCTAGTAAAAGATGAGGGCTTAGCAAATCTCTGTGAGGCAGCAGGTATACCATGCTGGGGGCCGCATAAACAGTCAGCCCAGCTTGAGGCTAGTAAGGAATTTGCTAAGGAGTTCATGCTTCGTCATGACATCCCTACAGGGGCAGCGACTGGTTGCGCTAATATAGAAGAGGCACGTGCTGCTATTGCTGGTAAATACCCAACGGTGTTAAAGTTTGATGGCTTGGCTGCAGGTAAAGGTGTTGCTGTTTGTCCAGATGAGGTAAGTGCCGAAGCGTTTTTAAATGAAGTGCTTGTTGAGCGGAAGTTCGGTGAAGGCCGCCTATTAGTAGAAGAATGCCTGGTCGGGCCTGAGGTCTCTATTTTTGCTGCAGTCTGTGATGACCAATACCAGATTTTCACACCTGCGCGTGATTATAAGCGAGCTAATGATAACGATGAAGGTGCTAATACTGGAGGTATGGGCGCCGTGGCTAGCCGTCAGCTCATTGATGCTGAAACCTTGTCAGTTATAGAGGAAACTATTGTTCAGCCTACTGTCAATGGCTTGATCAAAGATGGATTACCATACCGTGGGTATCTTTATTTTGGTCTTATGATGACGCAGGATGGTCCTAAGATTATTGAATACAACTGCCGTTTTGGGGATCCGGAGTGCCAGGCTGTTATGCCGCTTGTTCAGGGCGATATTGCTCAGTTTTGTTATGAAGCATCAAAAGGTGAAATGAAACCTGAATTGATCAGTTTTGATGAAGGCTGGAGCGTTTGTCTCGTTCTTGCTAGTGCTGGCTATCCAGCTAGTTCACGCAGTGGAGATGTTATCAAGGGGGTAGATCAGGTTAAAGGCGCAAGAGTTTATCACGCAGGCACCCGTAAGAATAGCGCTGGTGACTGGGAGACAAATGGGGGGCGCGTTTTGGCCGTTGTGGCAGGAGGTGAAGACCGTTTAAGTGCAGTGAAATCTGCGTATGAGCAGCTCGATTATATTAGCTTTGATGGAGCTCAAAAACGGACAGATATTGGCATCATGAATTTTTAGTAGATTTACGATACTTGCGCTAATGGAGTTTTTTCATATGCTAGGGCTGTGCCAGCTTTAGAAACCCAACCACCAAAAAAACACCGCTTCTATGGGGTTCTTGAAAAGACTCCGTATTTTCGGCGCTTTTCTCCTAAAGCACCGAGTGGGGTGAGTCATATTGGTGGCTTGATCGATCTCTTTACTTCGTTTTTAGCTCTGGATAATAGAGTTGATCGCGCGGAAGCGAATGTAGCACTAGATTTACTAAGGCATTCGTTCCCAGAGGCTGATCACCGTTGGCTTGCTCGTAGATTACATATAGCGTTTACATCTCCTAAGTCTCCTGAAGCTATAACAGCAAGCTTCAGAGACAACTTAGATGCAGATGATTGTGCCTCATTGGGTTTACAGTTGTATTTACTCGTAGCGTCATCAGGAGCTACGGAGCATAGTGACGATATGTTCCTGCGTGTCATGGCGGGATTGGGTGCTGAAAAGACAGGTTTAGCGATACTTCAGGAAATAAAAGGGGATCACAGTAATGAGTCACCACCCTTTGACCGCGTTTTATTCTCTAGCGCTGAGAGATCTGGAGTATGGTTACTTAAGAGGGGTGGTCAGTTTTCTTATTATGTTTATCGAGCTAAAGGTATTGTTCTCGTTAAAAACGTAGGCGATGACTCGTTACTTATTAGTGGTAATGTTCTGACAACAGGGCAGGTGATGCGCCTTAGGCAGTACCAGAGTATTAGTATACCAGAGTTTACTCTAGGATTTGAAGATGTTGGCTTTTTCTTGAATGTTGCCAGAACAGGTATTCAGCAAAAGCTGTATCTTCATGAATCCCAAGAAGGTCTGAGTATCAAACGCTCTAAATCAAAACAAAGTGCACTAGAGTTAGTTTTTGGACTGAATGTCAGTCTAAAAGTTTTAGGTGAAAATGAGATTAAACTTTCATCTGGAAAATCCCTTGATGTAGAGGATGTTTGCCAGTTAGCCATCGAGGACTATTTAATATTAAATAATGGGATCTCGATCAGTTTAGAAAAACTTCGTAAAAAGGCACTTGAGACAGGTGGTCGCTTTATAATGGGAGGGGATCGTAAGAAATGTTTAGTTTCTAATAATCCAGCTATATTAAAGCGCGGTGACATTTTATTATCTCCAGGCTTGGCTAGCAGTACTTTGCTGGAGATTGAGTATGATAAAGAAACAGCCGAGGGCCGTCTTAATATTTTAGAGTCTAATGGCCCTGTTTTACTCGACGGGCAGCCAGTTCTAAATTCCCAAAAACTTTATGACGGGTCGCTGATTCGTCTGAGTGCAAGGCAGTCTGTTAGGTGTCGTTTTAGTGAAGGTTTACTTGATGAAGAAACAGCTGTTATCAGACGGCTATCAGTAGAAGGAGCCTATCATAGCTTTACTGTTAATGGGCAAGAGAAAGGGGTGCTTAACAGTGTAGGTTTTAGTATTCAGCGAGGTGAGATGCTTTGTATTATGGGGCCTAGTGGCAGTGGTAAAAGCACACTGCTTTCTATGCTAGCAGGGCACTTGAAACCTGACCGAGGTAGTATTAAGCTTAATGGTTTATCTCTTTATGAACATCGCGAGAAGTTAGCTCCATTTATAGCTAGTATGCCGCAGGAAGAGGCTTTGAATACACAGCTCTCTGTGCGCCAGCACATACTGCATGCTAGCACTATTCGTAGACCTCATTTATCCTCCGTTGAGCATAATAAGCGAGTAGAGTCTATTCTTGCTCAGCTAGGTCTACAGCCATTGGCCCGTAGACGTGTTGGGTCAGCTGAAGATAAAAAATTAAGCGGGGGTGAGCGGAGCCGTTTGAACTTGGGCTTGGATCTTGGTAGTTCAGCTGAGATTTTTTTGTTTGATGAGCCTATTGCCGGTTTATCATCGAAGGACTCCGAGCACGTTGCTGAAACATTACATTCTTTATCTAGAGATAATATTGTTATCGCAACCTTGCACCGTCCTGGAGCAGGGGTGTTAGAGCTTTTTGAGAAGGTTCTACTACTCGATAAAGGAGGCTGTGTTGCTTTTTTTGGTACACCGCAGGAAATGGAAAAGTATTTCAGAGACTCGGCTAGAGAACTAGAGATCGAGTTGAATCACTTTTCCAGTGTTTATTTGCCACAAGATGCGGACTTTGTTTTTGATGTGTTAGAAGCACCGTTACATAACTTTAATGGATTAAGTAATGATGGAGCCCGTCGTTTTTCTCCCACGTTTTGGCAAGAGCGGTTTGAGACAAATCAGCTAGTTGATGAGGTAGCTAAAGGTGTATTGCCAGAATTCAGCTCAGAGTATATTTCTAGCGAGGCTGATGAGGAGGACCAGTCATCAGAGAGTGCGGTGCCTATAAGGCTAAAGAAGCAGCGGATGCGTGAGTGGACACGCTTATTTACGACTCACCTGAACCGAGCTCTTATCTCTAAGTTTAGAAATAAAGGGACGATATATACTATTGTTTTAGAAGCTCCGATCTTAGCTTTATTGATCGGTTTGACACTCAGGGCTTCGGCCGAAGGTTCCTATTCCTTTCATACGGGGCTCCATTTACCCGCTTATATATTTTTAATGATAACGGTGGGGATGTTCTTAGGTCTTACCAATAGTGCTACGGAAATTTTACGAGATTTACCCGTTCTGAGACGTGAGCGAAACTGTCGTTCGGGAATGGGATTGTATGTAGCGGCTAAGTTTATTTGTCTTGCTGCTTTGGCGGCTCTCCAGTGTGCTGTGTTTACATGGGCAGGTGCCTGGATGCTAGATATTCACGGTATGTTTTTGACTCATTGGGGGTGGATGACACTTACGGCTGTATGTGGCTCTGCCATGGCTCTTTTGATATCAAGTATCGTTACTAATGAGCGAACAGCCTTAAGCTCTGTGCCGCTTTTATTAGTGCCTCAGATTTTGTTAGCGGGGGCTTTAGTTCCTTTTGATGAAATGAATAGAGGCTTGTTTTCGGGTGCTCAGGAAGCTCGTGCTGATGGTGCTGAACCTTTCCCGGCTCGTTTGATGCCACTACGTTACGCTTATGAAGGAACGGTAGTGTCTCAGGTAACGGATAATTATTTCGAGAAACAGAGACGTAAACTTCAGTGGAGAATAGATACTCTGAAAAATAAAAATAGTTCAGGTAAGACTATAAGTTCTAAAGAATTAGAACGTTTATCTATTCTTAAAGAAGCGTTAAGACGTTTAATGGCAGCTGAAGTGGCAGACGGTAATGATTGGCATACCGCGGTCAGTTTGGTCGATCAAATTATTGAAACAGGGCTAGGCGGCAGTATGGAAGATGTATTAGCTATTCGACCTTATCCTAAAAGTGAAGCCGTTGAAACGACCGCAGCGAGTGCTTATTTCGTCAATGAAAGAATCGACCTCTTAATAACTAAATCTGAGATTGATAGGGTGGATTATAGGCGGACAGAAAAGAGGACTATTTTTCTAGCTGAATGGAAATACTGGCTAGGTCTAACACTTAAGACCACCCATGCATGTGTGGCCGCCCTCATGGCTTTCACTGTATGCTGTTTATTGATTACAATGATGATCTTACGTGCTAGAAATAATAAGGTGACCTGATTGTAAGCTCTATTTAGCTAGTTCATGTAAGAGCGCTTTATTAAGTCTGATGCCAGCCTCGAAGTTTTCTATATAGTAGTTCTCGTTCGGCGCATGGATCTGGCAGTCAGGTAAGGCAAGCCCTAGCATCAGAGAATCTACACCTAAGATTTCCTTTAGGTCTTGAATGATGGGGATGGAGCCACCTTCACGAATGAGGACGGGTTCAGTTTGAAAGGCTTTACGTAAAGCTTCTTGCCCTGCTTTTCCGTTTTCTGAGTGAGGGTCACAGATGTAAGGTTTACCGTGATGACCTGTGACAACTTCGATAGTAACTCCAGCAGGGCAGTGCTTTTCAAGGTGAGCTGTTACTTTCTTTGCTATATCTTCAGGCTCTTGATCAGGAACAAGGCGGAAAGAAAATTTCGCCATAGATTCGGCTGGGATAACAGTTTTAGATCCTTCTCCTTGATAACCTCCAGCGATGCCGTTTACTTCCGCCGTAGGTCTTGCCCATAAACGCTCAGCTGAGGTGTAACCTGGTTCACCAAAGACACTGGGGGAACCCGTTAAAGCGATTGTATCGCTATCGCTCATACCTGGAACCTTACTCCACATATCTCGTTCCCATTGCTCTAGTTCCCTCACGTCATTATAAAAACCATCAATCTGAATACGTCCTGCATCATCATGAAGCGATGCAACTAAGCGAGCTACTGCCGTTGCCGGGTTAGCAACTGCACCACCGTGAACCCCAGAGTGTAAGTCTCCAGATGGACCTCTAACTGTTACTTCGCAGCAGGTGATGCCACGCAGGCCATATCCCATCGTAGGAACACCCTCAGCGACCATGCCAGTATCTGAAACCGCGATTACATCACATTTTAAGAGGTCTTTGTTCTGTTGTAAAAAAGGAACCAGGTTAGGACTGCCGATTTCTTCTTCTCCTTCGATCAAGAAGATAAGGTTAACGGGTAAGGTGCCGGTTTCTTTCAGAGCTTCTTCGACACCTAAAATATGAGCCAGAATTTGTCCCTTATTATCCGTAGACCCTCGCCCCCAGATTCTACCATCTCTGATTTCTGGCTCGAAGGGTGGGGAGTCCCATAGCTCGATAGGGTCAACAGGTTGAACATCGTAGTGACCGTAGATAAGACATGTTTTTTTCGCTGGGTCATATTCGCTCCGAGCTATGACGATAGGGTGTTGCTTTGTTTCGTGAAGCTCTGCTGTGAGTCCTATATTGTTTAATTTATCAATTAACCATTGAGCACAGTTTTGAACATCTTCTGCATGGTTGGAGTTAGTTGATATACTCGGGAATCTGAGAAATTCGAAAAGATCTTCAAGCTGCTTGGTCATAGTTTATTAGTGCGGTTTATTGTTTGTTTGATCAAGCTTGAATTAGTAGGGCACTTCAAAGTTATAATTCTGACTATTGATGTTTTTCAAAACTGTTTTCATGTGCATGATGTCGTTTATGGCTACACGTTATCCGCTTATCTTTAATCCAAGTGCACGAAGCCAGCGTGGCAGGAAAACATTACGCTTTCTTATGTCTCATGCACAGTGGTTTGCTTTATATGCAAGTAAGAGCGCGGAGGACGCGATGGAGCTGGCGACTAATTTTGCAAAAAACGGTGAGCCCGTTGTTCTCGTAGCTGGTGGTGATGGGACGGTAAATACCGTTGTGCAGGGACTAGTCGGGTCGAAGACAGCATTAGGAGTACTTCCTTCGGGTACAATGAATGTGTTTGCCCGGGAGTTAGGTATGCCTTTACTGAGTTTTAAGAAGTCGTTAGAGGTATTTGAAAAAGGCTTCATTAAGGAAGTCGATTTATTTGAAGCGAATGATCAGGCCTTTGTGCAGATGGCAGGTATCGGCTTTGATGCTCAAGTGATTGAAAATACAACAGCGGAGACAAAAAAAATATTAGGTCCATTAGCTTATTTGGCTTCTGCGGTAAAAGCCTTAGGTGAAGAACCACCGAAAATCAAAGTGATTTGTGATGACGGTAGAGTAGAGGAAGGTGTGTGTGCATTAATAGGAAATGGCTCTCTCTACGGTGGTCAGGTTAAGCTATTTAGTAAAGCTGACCCCTGTGATGATGTGTTAGATGTATTAGTTTTTACCGAAATAGGTTATAAGCTCGTGAGAGACTCTGTTCTAGGTATAGCTAAAGGCGACATCGACACGGGGAACTCTACCGTGAAGTATTTGCAGGCAAGCAGTTTTAGAGTTGAGTGTGATCGAGATGTACCTTTCGAAGTTGACGGTGAGTATGTTGGTCGTGCAAAAGAAATTAAATTAACACCAGTGAAACAGAAGTTGAGAGTTCTGGCGCCTGAGTCGCCTAAAGAAAGTTTTTTTGCATCAGTGATGAAAACTATCACTGGCAACAACGGTTAAATAGTGAAAAGTTCGTTACAATCAGATCATTATAATAATGGAGAAAGATAAGACAGAAATGGGTGAAATACCTACTGTAACGGCAAAGAATGGCGCGAAATTTCCTTTTTTGAAGTTGTTTAAGCTGTTTTTGGTTCTTTCCGTTCTATGTGTGTTACTATTTGTTAGTTTTATAGCTTATGCTAATTTAGCGGCTGCTCGTGCTGGTAAGGGGGTTTTATTTGATGATGTTAATGCTGTTCCTAAGTTAAAAGCTGGTTTGGTGTTTGGCTGTTCTCCTAAATTAGGAGAAAGGGATAATTTATATTTTAAGTATAGAATAGAAGCTGCCGCAGAACTGTTTCATGCCGGGAAGGTAGACCTGCTTATTGTCTCAGGTGATAATCGTGATAAATACTATAACGAGCCAGTGATGATGCGGAAAGCGCTGGTTAAAAAAGGAGTTCCTTTTCGTTCTGTTATTTGTGATTTTGCAGGGTTAAGGACGTTGGATTCTGTTGTGAGAGCTAAAAAAGTATTTGGGCTTAATGAACTCATACTGGTAAGCCAGCAGTTTCAGAACGAAAGGGCCGCATACATTGCTCAAGCGAATAACATGAAAGTCTACGGTTATAACGCTAAGGATGTCGAAGGTTTTGCTGCGCGTAAGACAGAAGATCGTGAAGTTTTAGCTAGGGTGAAGATGTGGATCGATATTCATATTACCAATAAGCAGCCTAGGCATTTAGGCGAAAAAGAAATTTTGCCGAACCCCGTGGTGAAATAATAATTTCGCCTTGAAAAAGTAGTTCGGCTTTGTAGCTTCAGTGTATACTTATGTTGAAGCCTATTTTATCACTTGCGTTAGTATGTTCGCTGAATGTACTCGCTAAAGCCGCTCCATCTATTGATGTTGATTATTCGAAGTTTTTAGAACCCCACGATATGGTCTGGGATGTTGTTCCACATGAGTGGGCCGTCGCTCCATATTCAGGGAATGGAAATGTAGGGTTTACACTTTTCCAAAACGAAAAAGATCCAGCTAATGCGGTATCTTTACATCTAGGTAGACATGATTATTACGATCATCGTGAGCCTCTTGAGGGTGCTGAGCTTAACTGGATTTATAACTGTAGACTACCACTAGGTCGTTTTCAGATAACAACTAAAGGGGATATTACTGGTGCTGATTTCCGTTTACACCTTTGGGACGCAGAGCTCACTGGTAAAGTGGTTACAACGGAAGGTTCTTTTCAGATTCAAGCACTTACGCACAGCACGAATGATACAGTATATGCTCATGTAAGCTCAGTAACAGGCGAGGAAGTAAGCGTTAAGTGGATTCCAGATGTGCCTTTTTCTTCCGTTAGGGAGATTCTTAATCGTGGTGGTGGACCTAAAGGAGGAAGCTGGGATAAGATGCGCACAGCTCCGTATGAACTGCCTCCAGAGCCGACGTTAACGAAAGAGGGTGATGTTCATTTCAGTAAGCAAATTCTTTATAAGCACCGCGGCGAGACAACAACTGGCTGGAATGTTAAGAAAGCTGAGAATAATGATCTGACTTTACTCGCTTCCGTGCATCATTCATTTCCTGAAAAAAACAGTCAGGAAATAGTATCTGCTAATATTTCAAAGGCTACGGCTCTTATTGAGGCAAAGGAGTTTTTCAGTTCTCATAAAAAATGGTGGCATGAATATTACCCACAGAGTTTCCTAACCTTAGATGATCCGGAAAAAGAAGCTTTCTACTGGATTCAGATGTATAAGCTAGGTTCGGCAATGCGTGAAAATGGCCCTATTCTTGACCTGATGGGACCATGGTATAAGTCAACGTTTTGGCCAATGGTATGGGGTGACTTAAATGTTCAGTTACAGTATTGGACACACCTCACAGCGAACCGTATGAGTCTGGGTGAGTCGTTGCCTAACAATCTTGATAAATATGCATTTAATTTAGAGAAAAACCCACCAAAAAGCTGGAAAGACAGTATGCATCTAGGTGCTTGTTTTCCTCAGAATTGCCTTTCTAGTGGATCACATACACCTCCAGATATGTTGGCATGGATTCTCCATAACTACTGGCTGCACTGTAAGTTTGAGGCAAATGAGGAGCGGATTAAAAATAATCTATTTCCTCTAATGCGGAAAACGATGAATGGCTACTTCAACTGGATGGAAACAAGGCCTGTCGCAAGTGATGACGGTAAGCTTCACCTTTCTCCATCTTGGTCTCCTGAATACCCGGCAAAGTGGGATGAGGATTGTAACTTCACTATCGGCCTACTTCGGTGGACGGCGCAGACTTTATTAGATATTAATAAGGAGCACGGTATTGATGACCCACTCGCTGAAAAGTGGCAGGAGGTTATAGATACATTAGTAGATTTCCAAATTGATGAAAACGGTATGCGTATTGCTAAAAATACGGCTTTTGACATTCCACACCGTCACTATTCACATCTACTTCCGTTTTACCCGCTCGCTATTATCACTCCTGAGAGTAAAGAAGATAAAGAGATGCTGACTAAATCAGTAGATCACTGGTTAGATGTAACATATAATAGTGGTAAGAAGATTACTGCGATGGCGGTCACTGGATATACCGCTACTGGAGCATCTTCGATGTATGCTTGGTTAGAAGACTCTGAGAAAGCGTATTATTATCTCGATTTCTTGATTAAGCATAAAAATATATCGCCTAATACGATGTATGCTGAAGGTCGTAATCCAGTTATTGAAAGCCCATTATCATTTTGCACATCGCTACATGATATGCTGCTTCAGAGCTGGGGTAGAAAAGACCCAGTGATCCGTGTATTACCAGCATGCCCTAAAGAGTGGCCAAATTTAGCATTTCATAAATTACGTGCTCAAGGTTCATTTTTAGTTTCTGCGAAAAGAGTAGATGCTGAAACTCAATTTGTTCATATTAAGAGTTTAGCGGGTTCTCCATGTAGCGTGAAAACAGATATAGATAATCCATATGTTACGATAGGTAGCAAGTCTGTGTCAGCTGATACATTGAAGAAGAATAGTGCTGGAGCATACATTATACCGTTGAAAAAAGGCGAAGAAGTTACGTTTAGTAAGAAGCCTTTATCTGAATATGCTGAAGGAGAGCTAGTCATTACTAATATAGAGGTAGCAGCTGAGAATAATCATCTCTTTGGTTACAGTGAGAAAACGAAGCGCTTGCCTAGTCATGAACATTATAAGAAAAAGTAGTAAATGATGTTATGAAGTTTCTGACTTCATTAATATAATTAATAAAAATGCGAAATAAGTTGATCTTATTTCGCATTTTTTATGAGTTGTTTTCGTTATGACGATTCAGCAGCTTGAATATTTTACGGTCTTGGCAGAAGAGAGGCATTTTACCCGTGCCGCAAATCGCTGTAGAGTGACTCAACCAGCATTGAGCCAGCAGATCCGGCTACTGGAAGAGAGTGTTGGTTTACCACTAGTAGTACGTGGTAAGCGGCCAGTAGACCTTACTGATATGGGGAAAGAGCTTTTGCCGAAGATTCAGAGTGTTTTAACCGATATGCTTAGTATTAAGGAAAGCTGCCAAAACATAAAAACGATCAAATCAGGGCGTTTACGTATAGGTATGATTCCTACAATAGCTCCCTACCTTGTTCGTGAAATATTACCTCAGTGGAGGGAACGGTTTCCTCAGGTCGTGATCGAAATCGAAGAGGTAACTACACTAGATATGGTGAGGCTTATTAATCATGAGGAGCTTGACCTTGGGGTAGCGAGTGATCTCGATTTAGTGCCAGGGAATATGAAAAACTCGATTATCGAAGAGGTATTATTAACGGAGCCTCTGATGCTTGCTGTGCCAGCAGAGAAGTTAGCGATTAAAGACAGTCTTACATGGTTAAGCTTGGGTGAAGGCCATTGCCTTAGAAACCAAGCTTTAGATATCTGTAAACGTGATTCTAATTCAGGCATATATTGTCACCAGATGGATACGATGATAAGCCTTGTAGCTACGGGTTTAGGTGTCGCTGTTGTTCCTGAAATGATGGTTAATCATGATCAAAGTGGAAATATTGTTTTTGAAAACATTATTAACCACGAGTCAGGTGAGGGGGCCAAGAGGATAGTCCAGCTACTCAGTAGGCAGAGAGAGCAGGTAAATCCTGTCGAAAAGCATTTTCGTGAGGCGCTTAAAAGCTGGGTGAAAACTAGAAATTAGCTATCCACCTGCTGCAATGGTGATGACTTCCACTGAGTCATCACTCTGTAATACTGAGCCGTCATATTGCCGTGGAAAGAGGGCTCTTTTATTAAGCTCTACGATGACAGGTTTGTCAGCCAAGCCAAGGCTAGCTAATAGTGAAGTGATTGTGGTGTCAGGCTCGGTCTGGTGAGCGTTGCCATTCAGGATGATATTCATGAAGTTGGGTTTAGTATTTCGAGATCCCAATCTTTCCAGACTGATTCGTAACCTTTTTCTTTCAGCATGCTTGCAATACGAGCTGGAGATCGTTTGTCGTCTATAGTGAATTGCTCAGTAGCACGGCTACATGAACTTACCGGCTCCTCGAGAGTGTCTACTTCTACTCTTTTGCCTTTTACTGTGAGGTGTAAATCATCAGTGCCAGCCCCAGTGTAGCCTCCAGGGTCAGTTTGTGACCCCGCTGACATATGGGTGATACCTAGTGGGACAAGCGAATCACGTAGTGTTGCTGGTTCGCGTGTACTGCCTACAATACCGACCTGAGGAAAGCAGATGCGAAACGCACAGCTGAGCTGCACTAGTAGTCGATCATTGAGAAATAAATCGGGATTTGGCTGATATTGATAATTACCAGCATACGGACGCATACGAGGGAAGGCAATCGTGTAGGAGGCCTTCCAGCAGTGTTTATAGAGGTATTCTAGGTGTGCCGCTAAGGCCATAGCTTCTGTTTTCCAGTCAGCTAGGCCGAATAAGGCGCCGATACCGATTCGTCTAAAACCACCAGCATAAGCTCGCTCGGGGCATTCGAGTCTCCAATCAAAGTTTTTCTTAGGCCCGGCAGTGTGTAGTTTTTTGTAAGTCTCCCGGTCATAAGTTTCCTGATAAACGATGAGCCCCTCAGCGCCGTGCTCAACAAGCTCTCCATATTGTTTATCTTCCATCGGACCGACCTCGATACCAATGGTCGGAATAAAGCCTTTGATGGCATCGATACACTGCTGAAGGTATCCATCCGAGACGAACTTAGGGTGTTCACCAGCGACCAGTAAAATGTTTCTAAAGCCGAGATTATGGAGGTGTCTCGCCTCGGTAACTACTTGATCTACAGTCAGTGTGGTTCTTAAAATACGGTTATCACGTGAGAATCCGCAATAGGAACAGTTATTAACACATTCATTAGAAACATAGAGAGGCGCGAAGAGGCGCATCGTCTTTCCAAAATGACGCTGTGTTATCTGATGGCTTTTTGCAGCCATAGCTTCTAGCTCATTACGAGTCTTAGGCGTAATGAGTTGTTCAAATTTTTTTAGCAAAGGTGATTGCACCCCTGCATTGAAAGTATCTACGAAGCTCACGGGTCGGAATGTAGTAGGCTATTTAAAAAAGGCAAAGTGGAACTGAAAAAAGTATATCAGTTGACGAGTATTAGCAATATACCTTGCAAAATGTTTATTTTGTTTAAATATAACCACGTCACTAATATATGGATATAACATTAATTTGGCTGGGTATCGTAGTTTGCCTCGTGCAGTCAGCGATTTTCTCAGGCTCTAATTTAGCATTTTTCTCATTAGGAAGAATGCGGCTGGAAGCAGAGGTCGAAAAAGGAAGTAAAGCAGCCGAGAAGGTGTATCGGCTGAGAAATGATGCTAATTTACTCCTCTGTACTATCCTGTGGGGTAATGTAAGTGTGAATGTGTTACTGGCATTACTCAGTGAGTCTGCGTTTACTGGTATGGGAGCCTTAGCTGGTATGAGCAGTTTTATCTTTTCTACCGTAGGGATTACCTTTTTTGGTGAAATCATCCCGCAAGCATACTTTTCACGTCACGCACTCAGAGTGGGGGCGAAGCTGGCGCCGTTGATGTGGTTTTATAGAATACTACTTTATCCGGTGGCAAAGCCGTGTTCATTTATACTTGATGGATGGATCGGTCGTGAAGGTTTAACTTTATATGGTGAGCGTGATATTGAGATCATTTTAGAAAAACATATCGATGAGCAGAGTTCAGAGATTAGTGCTAATGAAGGTCGAGGGGCTCTTAATTTTCTAGATTTAGATGATCGTTTTGTAGCCACTGAGGGTAATATACTTAACCCTAATACGATTTTTTCTTTTGAGTCTAATATTGATCTACCAGTATTACCTGCAGCAAATACTCCTGAAGGGCGTGAGCTAGTAGAGTCACTTAAGAAACATCCACAGATGATGGCTGTGGTAGTGAATGAAAAAGGGGTGCCACAGTTAGTGATCAAGACGATAGCATACCTCAGTGAGCTTTACACTCACGGTGAAGCAGTTGATATTTATAGATCGTGTTACAGACCGGTAGTCGTTTCTGATCCTGAGGCTACTCTGGACACTGTTTTAGGTGAGTTCGTTGTAGAGGCGGAGGCTCATGATAAAAATGATGACGTCGTAGATAGAGATGTCGTGCTTTACTGGACTGAAGATGAAAAACGAATCATCACAGGTGCAGATATATTTGGTAGACTGTTAAGAGGTATAGCTAAGCGAGAAGATGCTAGCGTTCCAGTAGGTAGTTAATAGGGTAAGCAGCTGAATCTGAAAATGGTGGAACAGAAAAACAGGAGCGATACTCAGCAGCAGCATCAGAAAAGTGGTGGTCTAGCTAAGTTCGTTTGGGCTTTTTTTGTAGGCCTAGCTTTACTTACCTTTACCGGTTTTTGTTGTTTCTACTTTTTTGTTACAAAGCCAATACGTGAAACAGCAGAAGCACCTATACGGAAGTTAGGTGATGCGATGTCGAAAATCCTTGGTAAAAAAGTAGCTGTCAGTGGCTCTACGGTTACTTTGGAAAAATCCGAAATTGGAGAGCTGGCAGTTGTTCAGAGAAAAACTCAGGCGATCACCAAGTATGAAACGCGTTGGCTCGGTAGTAATAAGGTATTGATCGTCCGCTGTGACTTTCTGGTGAAAGCTGGATTTGATCTCAGTGGTGGAGCTGGTTGGGAGCTCTTACCAGATAAAATCTTAGACCATTCTCCTAGAGCCAGTATTTTAAGTGTCGAGCCAATTGGTGAATTTGAAATATATTTTTCTGAAAGTGGAACCTTAAATAAGTTGAATTCAGAAGATCATGCTAACGCCTTTAATACGCTAAAAAAGCAAGCTCGTGAAGATGCCGAGCAGAGCGACATTATCGAAGAAGCTGAAGCTGTCCTGAGGAGACGGCTGCAAGATCGAATGGGTGTAGACTATTTACCTGTTGAAAGGTTACCATAAGGGACGGTTACTTGAACTGATCTAGATCCACTTTCTTTTCCAAGATGTCTGACATAGTTATAAATAGAACTTCGTCTCTCTGAGCAAAATATTCAAATACTCCCCAAATCAAAAGCAGAAGCCCAATTCCAATAATGAGAAGGATGCCGCCGCAGATTAATGTATAACGCGAGTAGGACTTTGGACGCGTAAATTCTATACCATAGTTGTCACAACTAGTTGCGCGCCATCCTGATATTGCAGCAAATCGACGAAGTGCAGCTACCTTTTGTATAGCCTCCTTAGACACTGATTCAGAATTCATTTAGCTAACAGGTTGAGCTGTTAACTCTCCATAGGGTTTCCTCCTGAGGAGTCACCTAGATGAGATAACTCGGGTGGTAGGAAGTTCTTAAAGCGAGTTTTATCAGTAGCCTTCATGTAAGCTTCTTCTGGAGAAACGACACCGGTCTGAAGCTTTCCCCAGATAGCTTCATCCATGAACTGCATACCTTCAGACTTACCACCAATGATAACATCATAGAGTTTCTGAGTAGCACCTTCACGGATAATCGCTGATACAGCAGTGTTAGCAAAGAGGATTTCATTAACAGCTGTTCGTCCAGGTTTGTCTGAGCGCTTCATAAGAAGCTGCGCTACTACGCCACGTAGAGAGGCGGCAAGCATTGTGCGAATTTGGCTCTGCTCCTCAGCAGGGAATACGTCGACGATACGGTCGACTGCCTTACGGGCATTATTGGTGTGTAGTGTTCCGAATACTAAGAGACCAGTTTCAGCAGCGGTTAGAGCAAGTGAAATGGTTTCTTGGTCACGCATCTCACCAACAAGAATGATATCAGCATCTTCACGTAATGTTGCTCTAAGACCATCAGCAAAGCTTGGTGTCTGAACGGGAACCTCACGCTGAGTGATGATTGATCTTTTACTAGTATGAATGAACTCAATAGGCTCCTCAATCGTGACGATGTGTCGATTGTAGTTAGTATTAATATAATCGATTAATGAAGCTAGAGTCGTTGATTTACCAGAACCGGTAGGGCCAGTGACAAGCACAAGACCTGATCGCATGTGTGCGAATTCCTTAATAACCTCTGGAATATTCAGGTCTTCTAGAGAAATAATATCTGTAGGGATAAGACGAAAAACAGCAGCTAGTCCGTTCATCTGCTTCAGGTAGTTACAACGGAATCGTGACGCGTCATCCATTGAGTAAGCAAAGTCGAGGTCACCTGTTTTAAGGTAAAGCTCGAAGGCTTTAGGGTCACAGATTTCTTCTAATAGCTGATGCAGTGACTCTTTGGAAAGTACAGGCTGATCCTCTAACACGGTCATGCTACCGTGAATTCTTATTTTTGGTTTTGCACCTTCACTTAGGTGCAAGTCAGAGCCTCCTGTAGAGACTAAAGTTTTAAATAGGCTGTCGATAATGGCCATAGTGTGATTTCTATTAAAAAATGATTGGGTGAGATGTATGAAATTAAACTTCTAGGAAAAGTTTCATTTGGTTTTTGTCTTCGGCGCGGAAGAGGACTTCTTCTTTAGCAATTAGCCCTTTTACGTAGAGCTCACGTAATGAGTCATCCATCGTAATCATACCTACGCTTTTACCTGTCTGCATAATACCAGGTAGCATAAATGTTTTTCCTTCCCGAATACAGTTAGCTACAGCAGGTGTGTTGACGAGAAGCTCAAGTGCAATTTCACGTTTTGATCCATCAACACTTGGTACTAATTGCTGTGATATAACTCCACGTAGTGACTCAGAGACCATGGTGCGGATTTGTTCACGTTGATCGGTAGGGAATACGTCCAAGATTCGATCAAGCGTTCGTGGAGCGTTACCTGTGTGGAGAGTCGCTAATACTAAGTGACCTGTTTCCGCAGCCGTTAATGCTAGCTGAATAGTTTCTAGGTTACTCATTTCACCCACGACAATCACATCCGGATCCTGACGTAGAGCGCCACGTAGAGCTTTAGAGAATGACTCAGTGTGAGTTTTTATTTCACGTTGGTTAACATGACATTTCTTAGATGGTAGCTGGTATTCGATCGGGTGCTCTAGTGTGAGAATATGATCTTCACGGTCATTATTGATAAATTCTGTAATGGCTGCGAGGGTAGTGGATTTACCAGAGCCCATAGATCCTGTGACTAGTAGTAGACCATTCTGGTATCTTGCTAATGGAAGGATAGATTCGAGTGGTAGACCTAGGTCTTCCATACTTCTTACTTTCGTATTGATAATACGGAAACAAATATCATAGCCGAGTCGTTGTTTAACAACGGACGTTCTGTATCGGCCATCCTCGTTTTGGTAGGCGTAGTCTACGTCACCTTTTTCCTGTAAATGCGCCCACTGCTTTTCAGAGACAAATGAACGCACTAGAGCGTCTGTGTCTTCTCCCTTGAGTGGTGCTGCTTCAGACCAGATAGGCTTAAGTTGTCCATTTCTGCGCCATGCAGGGGGATATCCTACAGCAAGGTGAAGGTCAGAAGCGTTATGCTCCTTAGCTACTTGTAAGTATTGATCAACGTGGGTGTAGACCGGTATTTCAGACATAAAAATTTTAGATGAATAAAGTTCAGGCGAAGCTGACAGTTTTCATCAACATGAAAAGAGAGAAATTCAAAAAAACGAATTTCTGACTAATCAACTTTTTTTATCGTAATATATTAATTTTTATTAAAATCCTACAAGAGCGAGGACTTCGTCATGTGTGAA
>CAYNLE010000025.1:0-26028 GCA_964397975.1 uncultured Verrucomicrobiales bacterium
TCAAGACTATGTTATTAAGTTACCTAAAATAATTAGTATTATTTGTATTTTAATATTTCTAGCAGCTTTACTTCTGGCTCGGATAAGAACAGTTTGGATGGTCATACCATTAGCTTCTTTTTTGTGGATTATGTTTAAGACGTATAAAAAAACTATTTCAGCTTATTTTATAATGGGCTCATTATTTCTACTGATGGTAATGTCTTCTAAATATATATTGGAAAATAATATATTAGAGGTGTTATCGAAAAAGTTGATTTCTAAGTTTGGACATAATGAATATGCTGAACAAGCATTACAGCTACAAACATGGGCAGAGCGACTCAAAGGCTATCGAGATGTTTTGTCTGTGCCGTCTGAGTGGCCTTTGTTTTGGACAGATGGGAATAGTGGTGTCAAATATCATGATGATATAAGCAGACTATTGTATTCTGTAGGGGCTATACCTACAGGCTTGATTTTTTTTGGTATGATTGTCATTGTGTTTTTTGTACACAAATTAATTATTGTACAAACTGAGAAAGGGTGGCATAGGTCATTAGCATGCTTTGGTATGGCAGGGTTCATTGCCTTACTCGCTCGGGGTATAGCAGCTGGCTTTGGTGCAACAGTATTTCCATCTAATTTAATTATGTATATATTTTTATCTTTTACTGTCTTGAGTATTCAATTTTCTAAAAGGTATAGAGATGCGAATAAGTTGGAAATAGATACAGTTTAGTTTTCTCAGTCACATCCTTAATTTATTTAGATTATGAATCCTGTAGTTGTAGCAACTTTTGAAAGATCAGGAACGCATTTGACTATCGATTTATTACGTAAAAACTTTAAAGAGTGTAGATGTTGGAGACTTCCTGGTGAACACTTAGAAAGAAGCTACGTAAACTTAGACAGGCTCAGCCAAGAAACACTATGGCCTATGACCATTTCACAGATGAAACGTCAGCTGAAGAGAGGCTCTAGACCGGTGGTGAAAACTCATACTACTCCAAGGTTAGAGAAATTTGAAGGTGCGGCGAGAGATTTTTGCCAAGATTTATTGGCTCATAGCAAAGTGATTTATGTTGTTCGAGACCCTCGGAAAGTGATGGTCTCATACCAGCTAATGCGACAGGGTAGACCTGCTGCTAGTGCTGAGCAACTAGAAGAATTTCTTACTACTAAAGAAGCCAACGGAATGACACCAGTAGAGCGATGGGAGAATCATGTGAAAAGCTGGCAGACTACAGAAGATACCCTCATATTGAAGTATGAGGATATTGTAAAAAACACATATGGGGTAATTCAGCAAATAAGTGCTTTTTTAGAAATTGATCCTATTAATAGAAAAGACTTTTTGCCTAAGAAAATAGAATCTCCATGGCAGCGTCGTTTTATGAGAATTACACAGTTTAATCCTGAAAGCACAGCTGTTCTAGCTCGTGGTAAAAGCTCAAACTACCGGCCAATTCTTTGGGAAGGTTTTAAAACAAAGAAAACAGAGCTGTTACTCAAAGAAGCTGAAGAGAGCTTGTTTGGGATGAAAAGTGTTTGAAGTCATTTTGTGACTACCATTTACTAAACGACTTCATGTTGACGGGGATATTTAAAAACTTGTGGATGTCACCAGTTATTGCGGGCTGGACTAACAGGCTTGTCGGTGTTGCTCGCTTGGTAGTGCTAACGCCTGTTGTTTTACATTTCTTATCTCCTTTAGAAGTAGCCGTTTACTTTAGCTTATTTACGGTGAGCATTTTCGCTAATCTAGTAGGCGATCGGATTGTAGTAGTGTGCACGAGACTACTTTCATTTGCATATGGAGGTATGGAGTTACAAAATTTAACTTCTTCAGCATTTGAAAAGGCTGGTAGAGTAGATAAAGAGCCTCACTGGGGTTCTTTTAGAGTGGTTTTTGAAACGCTGAGAACAATTCAGATTTATATGGCGTTGCCATTGGCTATATTAGGTTCTTCTTTTGCTTTTTTTATTATAGGAAAATTAACAGGCTGGAATTCAGGATATCATATACTATGGCTTTGTTTGGCGATAGTAACGCTTAGTGTGCTATGGAGACAGTTATCTACCTGTTACCGAGGAGCATTACTCGCAACTCTACTTGTTAGGGAGTGTCACAAGATCTCGTTTATACATAGCCTGTTTAATCTAATCCTGAGTATACTAGTGTTATATTCAGGTGGTGGATTACTGGGTGTTATTTTAGTTCAGGCAATAGTCGAGTTTTCACAGCGTGTATCTATAAGGGTTTATGCAAAAAAAAGGATAGAGGAAATAAACTTTGATCAATTAAAACTGGTAATAGATAAAAGAATATGGGGTTTCATCAAACGCCCACTTTTCAGGGCTATCGCAAGCACTATTGCTCTTACAGGAGTTATACGCTTCAGTAACGTCTTAATTGCTAATGAAGGTCAAGAGGCTCTCATGGCCTCTTATTTATTGTGTCAAAATTTATTAAGCTCCAGCTTTGGTTTTACAGTATCATACCTCAACACTACAAGCCCCTATTTAGCTAGAGCCCTTGCACAGAACAATAGTGAATCACTTAAAGATATTATTTTTAAGCGAATTATAGTGGGGAGTATTTTAACGTTATCTGCAGCCATGGCATTGACAATTTTAGGCCCATGGCTTGTGAAATTAGCACAATCAGAAACCACTTGGTTACCCTACAGGGAATGGATCTTATTTGCCTTTTTGAATGTTTGGATACAGCTCAGCTCTATATTTGAGTCCACACATAATGTTACAAATGAAGAGCGCTTTTTTAAACGAACCATCATTGGCGGTTTATGTGTAGTGGCTCTTTTACCTCTCATGTTGTTTATGGACTCTATAATGTTATTTATCGTGATCACTGTATTACCGATGATTTTAGCTAAGGAGTTTTATCCTGTAAGATCTTGTATTGAGTTGATTAATTCTACGCTTTCAGACTTTCTGAAGAATTTAGGGGCTTACAGTATTAGCATGATACCTTTTAAGAAAATTAGTAAAGCTTAGTTTCCTATGAATTCTAAAGTAACAAGTAATAAAAACTATAGAGCTGATATTGATGGGCTACGTGCCATAGCGGTGCTTGGGGTTATCTTTTTTCATGCAGGGCTACCTTTGCACGGGGGCTATGTAGGAGTTGCCGTTTCGCACACCTAAGAGATTTCGTAGAGCCAGTACAGTCTTTGCGTTTGGAGTATTAGCAAGCGGTTCGGTCGGAGTGGCTGGATTACTTATTTTTCATCAGCAGGGTTATCCAAATCGATTTGATAAAGAACTGCTTAGTGTGTATGAAGATGTCAGATGGCGTGGCAAAAAATATGAGAGCTCATCTCCGTCGGGTGTTTTAATGGGGGTGAAAGCCAATAATACATTGCTACCCGATTTTGTGTTATGGGGAGACAGCCACGGCATGGCATTAGCTGATACTATTAATTCTATCGCGACTGATAACGGATTATGTGGAAGTGCTCTTTTAAGTAGCGGCTGCCCACCCGTTCCAGGTCTCTGGAAACCATTACAAGAGCCTGAGGCTTCACGTCCAAGAGTGGCTCGAGATTTTGCTCTTACTCAAAAATACCCAACTTTAAATGGCGAAGACTTTAAGTTTGATCTAGAGCGAGAAAAATACGAAAGAGCGAGAAAGAGGGAGTTTGATATTTTCATGCGATTTAATGATGATTACTGTAGCATTATAGACCCAATAGGTTCATTTTATAGTAATGGGCAAGATAGGCTTATACTTTATTCCGAACGTGCTTACTATAGAGACGAAGACCACCTTAGCCGGAGTGGAGCTGAGCATTATATGAAAAAGCCTTTAACTGATATTTTAACTCGTATTAAATAATTAAATAACATGTCTAATGATAATGAAGCTTTATTAGCATTCTTTAGCCACCATAAGTGTGCAAGCTCTTGGATACTTAGGAATATATGGAACTTTACGGCTGATCGCGGCTATAAAACGAGGCTGATTCGAGGAACAGATTCAAAAGAGCAAGTAGCGGAAGTGTTCTCCTCTAATCTTAACAAAGATACGGCCACTGTAGCTCTAACGAATGCTAGGTGGGATATGGTTAGCGCGTTACCAGAGTTTCGCGGTTTCCACGTCGTGAGAGATCCTCGTGATATGTTAGTTTCAGCTTATTTTTCACACCTGAAATCACATAAAGTTTACGAGAATACGCCACAAGTTTTTATAGAACATAGAGAAAAACTTAAATCTTTAAGCCTTGAAGCGGGTTTACTTGCTGAGATTACTGGGCCTATGAAAGATGTCTTTCATGATATGAGAGAATGGAATCCTGAAGAAGAAGACGGGATTATTGAGGTGAAGATGGAGGATTTGACAGCAAATCCAGCCGAAGAGTTCCAGCGTATTTTTGAGGCACTTGATATACCTGTGACGTCGGAATTCTTCCCTTTATGGTGGCTTCGGAGTAGATGTAATCAGTATGCTATAAGGAAGTTTGGCAAGGGGGTATTTAAAAGCCAAGGGATAGATATTAAAAGTTTGAAATGGCATACTGAACGGCTGGCTTTTTCAAAGCTCACAGGTAGAAAAAAGGGTGAGGAAAATACCAATAGTCACCTCAGAAAAGGGGTGGCAGGGGATTGGGTAAATTACTTTTCACCTGAGCTTAAGCAGATATTTAATGAGAAGCAGGGTGATCTGCTAATTAAATATGGATATGAAGAAAGTAATGATTGGCTAAGGGCGCTTTAAAAAGGATCTAGCTATTTAAACTTTAAAAGTAAATGGTGGGATTTTCCTGAAGAAGAGCTTAAAAGATACGCTAAATATTTGAATGATCCCTCTAGGTTTTTAGAGTCTTTGCGCGCAAAGACAGAGTAATAAATTTTAACCGTGTATTTAAACATCAATGTATCTTCCTAACCACCAAGCCCTCTTCATTCACATTCCTAAGTGTGCAGGAACGAGTGTAGAAAAAACTCTTTTATCAGGTGATTCAGAATCACGTTATAAGGAAAATGAGGCATTATTGCTGAAAAATAAAAATCCTTTTAAAGGGCCTCCTAGTTTGCACCACCTTTCTGCACTACAATATTGTAATAAAGGACATATTTCCGAAGAACAATGGGAGAGCTCCTATAAGTTTACTTTTGTGAGAAATCCTCTTTCCCGAATAGTGTCTGCTTACAATTACCGTGGTATAGCTATCCGAGCTAGGATAGCGGGCAAAAAAAGTTGGACCTTTAAGGAGTTTCTATTTGAATACTTCCCTACTCGATTAGAAGAGAATTATCTCTTTGGCCACGATAACTGGACACATGTGCAACCTATGTGGACATTCACTCATGACTGTGCCGGTAAGAAGAACCTTATGGACTTTGTTGGTCGGTTAGAGAATATAAAAGAGGACTTTGCTAAAGTCATCAGCACTCTTAAATATCCTTTAGATACGGAACTAGCACACTCAAATCCATCTCCATTACGTGAGCCGATGTCTGGGAAGCTAGTTAGCGATACTAAGACGCGTTTTCATTGGGCTGAATATTATGATTCTAGCACTTTAGACTTTGTCAGAAAGCTGTATCAGAAGGACTTCGAGTTGTTTGATTATTCTGACAAGTTACCTTAGCTTATTAGCTATAAACGAAGTATTTGAAGAATGGAATGCTATTGCGAGGATTACATTTGAATTCATAGCTGGAGCAGCATTGTTTCATGGATTGAGCGATAGAAGGAATGTTAGCAATGTTTGTGCTAGATCATTAATAGTGGTTCTTCTTATAGGGTTAGGTTTATGTTACTTTCCTAATGACATTATGGGGGAGCAATACGTGAGAGCTTTGTTGGTATTGTTATGCTTAATCGTAATTGCAGGACTATCTACAGACGAAGGTGGGGTATGTAAATTTATGGGGAAACCAGTATTAAAATATCTAGGGTTAATATCCTATTCTCTGTATATGACACATGCTATTGTGGAAAAGGTGTTTAAGACTCTTTTACCAGTAAGCAGCTATTCAGACTCGTCTTTCTCTATCCGTGTATTGATATTTGGAGTATATGTAATTACACCTCTTGTAGTGGCTGCCGTAACGTATCACTTGGTAGAGGAAAGGTCTCGCAAGTTTATTTTGTATAAAAAACTATAAATAGAGTGCCAAATAATACACATTCAGCTGGTTGCCTCGTATTAGTAGATGATGCGTTATCTGCAAAAAACCCTAGCACAGCATCTTTAGTAGCTGCTATACCTTTACTTAAGGATAAGGGTTGGGATATTGAGTTTTGGGGAAGACGTTTAGATCCTGAGCTTTTGCCATACGTTAGCCATAGAAGAACATTCGTATTCAGCTTAGGTGCTATACCGGCTTTCTGGAATGTAGTTATACGTCATGTGGTGGACGGGCTAAGATGGTTAAGGATTAAGGATAAGAGTAAACATGTGTTTTTGACTACAGGGGGACGATTTTTTCTAGCTGATATTCAATGGTTTCATTTTTATAATAAAGCATGGTTTAGAATACAAGGAGGAGATATAAAGAGGGGAGGAGAGCCTAGCTTAAGAAAGTATTTATCGTTATGGGGCTGCTTTGTAGACTGGCTTGGTATCGTAACACCGTTACCTAAATTGATTCTTCCTGTTTCAGATTCTATAGGGGCTGAAATCCTTAGTGATCATAAAAACTCGGTAGTAGAAACATTACCGAATTGTGTGGATCTCTCTCGCTTCAAAATAGAGCTGCGTAAAGAGAAACGAGAAGCTCTACGTGAGGGTTTTGGGTTTAAAAATGATGAAACAATTTTATTGTTTGTATCACAGGGGCATTTTACCCGCAAAGGGTTATGGCTTGCTTTTGAAGCTATTTACAATCTTCGGGTAAAGGGTGAAACTAATTTCAGGTTTGTGATACTGGGAGGTAATGAGCAGGTGCTTCAACTACTCATTAAACATTTAGATGCAATAGACTTAGATTGGAGCTCATGGGTTACCTTAGTAGGCTGGACGAAACAGGTCCCTGAATATATGGCTGCTGCAGATGCTTTATTTTTTCCTTCATATTTTGAGGCGTTTTCTCTCGTGGAGATAGAGGCAGCCGCTATGGCTTTACCTCTTGTTCTTACTCCACATCATGGATCTGAAATGATTCTTGAAGATGGTGTAAACGGTTATTTTTGCAAATATAGTATTGATGATATAGGTGAGGTGTTGTGTAAGCTTCGTCTGCACCCATTAGATATACAGAACCCAAGTCTTGGCCGTGCATTAACTGTTTCTCAGTGGGCTGAAGAATTTGATAAGAAAATGAGAAATATTTTAAAATCAAAATGAATATATTGATATCGACAACAAGGATGTGGAATCCAGGGGACGAGGTGATTTATCTGGGGGTTAAGCATTTATTAAATCAACGCTTTGGGCGGTTTACTTCTGTTTTATGGAACAGGCATCCAGGTATTAAGCCAATGCGCGGAAATTATGATAATAGCTTTGATGGTAGCCGTCATTCTATAACACCTTTTGATTATTATGTTTCTGCTGGTGGCCCTGAATGGTTAGGGCCGAGAGTTAGTGAGGTTTATAGTTGTTTACTGAAGGCTGAGACTTCTTGCATACACTTGGGTATTGGCACTGGAAAAGCAGATGTAAAGTTAGACAAGGATGCTTATAGTGTTTTTTCAAAATCTTCTAGCTTAGTCACATGTAGGGATCAAACGACTTTTAACTCATTAGAGGGTATTGTTGCTGCTGATAAGCTACATCTTTTGCCTTGTCCGTCACTTTTTTCATTTATAGATCGTTTTAAGGCTCGAGAGACGAATGTAGTTAAGAAAGTTGGGTTAAATTATCAAGGGGCAAAAATGCTATTTAACAATGTCGGTGATGAGGCTTACAGGCGCTGTATGCAGGCATATGAAAAGGTTAGTAAGGAATTTGAATTTACTGTGATTTGTAATTATGTAGATGATTATAATGAGGCTGTTCAGATATTTGATCCGTCGTTAGTTAGGTTCTCGGCAGACATCTCAGACTTCTATGAATTTTTTGATGAAGTAGATGTAGTTTTAGGCACTAGGATTCATGGTTGTATGGGGGCTATCTCATCAGGAACGCCAGGCTATATACTGGATAGTGAAAAGGATTTACGCCGTAGGGGGGTAAGAGAGGTGATGGAGATCTTAGATCCAGCTCCTATGAATGGTGATGAACTCGTTGCTTTATTAAAGAAAACAAACCCAGCTGAACTGAGTAAGAGGAATTTTGCTTATGCGGAGAAAATAAAAGCTAAATATTTGGAACTATTAGAAACTTGCCCTCGAGCTTCTGTAATGTCAGATTCAGCATTTAGTTGTAATGTTTCTGTTGGATTAGCTGATACGGCGCGGGGTAAATATATGGGAGAACACGCTTCTAGAGCTGTTGAGAAAGCTGAACTCTTAGTTGAAAAAGTAAGACGCCGTTTGTTGTAGTGTAAGGTATTTATGAAGCGGGCATTAGTTATAAAAGTAAATCAACTAGGTGATACTATTGTTGATTTACCTATGATAGAAGCCTTGGTATTAAAGCAAGGGGCAGAAAATGTTTATATCATTACTACACCTATTGCGGCGCAGCTTTTTACTGATTTACTAGCCAAGGAAAACCTATTGGTTATTTCACGTGAAAGTTTTAACAGCGCATGGAAGTCTCCTATTAGGTTTTATTCCATATGGAAATGGGCAAAGAAAATTAAGGTGTCATCTATTATAGTGCCATCTGATCAAGGTTATGTTGCTCGTCTTTTGGCAAGATGCTTAAAAGCAAAAAATATTTCAGAAATGTCTAATCCAAGCGTGAGGTTTTCCTCGATAGGCAGATTAAAAGTATGCCCAAGAGTGGACTACACGATGCAGGAGAATAATTGGGAATTATTACGAGCGCATGCAGAGAGGTTAGGCTGGAATGAAATAGCAAAAAAGCCACCAAGACCTAGCATTACCTTTAAGCTTAAAAAAAGAAGTGAAGAGCCCAGAGGTTCTATTTTAATCCATTCGGGATCAAGTAGGGATGCAACTAGGTGGGGGAATGTTAAATATATAGATTTAGCTACTAGATTGGCTGAAGCTGGATATCGTGTGAGTTGGATTGATGAAGGTGACGCGCAACCTACTCATGAAAATATAAAAATTCTGGAGCGCCGGCCTTTACTCGAGTTTGCTGAGTTAGCTTCTAGCCATATTTTATTTATAGGGAATAATTCAGGACCTATGCATTTATGTGATGTATTAGGTATCCCTTTATTGATTTTATGCGGACCTGTGGCGAGGGAATGGGATCCATACTGGTCCGTTAATAAAGTTTTAGTGAGAGATGAAACTTTAGATTGTCAGCCATGTGAAACATGTGATGCTAGAATGGTAAAGTGCGGCAACAAAGCTGAACTTTTTGCATGTATGACAAGGCCCAGCGTCGATATGATTTTTAATCAGGCGATAAAGATACTAGGCTAGGCAATTGTATATTTTTTAAAAGTGATGATTACAAAGAAACAAATTACAAGGCTTTATGAAAAGAAGTATAGAGTAGCGGTGATTGGTGATATAATGGTCGACCGTTATATTTTTGGAAACGTAGATAGAGTATCTCCAGAGGCACCTGTTCCAGTGTGTCGAGTTACTAAAGAGGAGTCCGTTCCAGGGGGGGCTGCTAATGTAGCTAGAAATTTAGCAGACTTTGGAGGATGTGTATATTTGTTAGGTGTTATAGGCTGCGGTGATAAAGCTGGTAATGAGATCAAGGCTCTATCCGAATCAATGAATATAGATGTTTCCGGCTGTATCGAAACTACGGAAAGACCAACAACAGTTAAAACTCGAATAGTTGGAAACGGGCAACAGATTGCTAGAGTTGATCGTGAAAGCGATGAGGAGATATCAAAAACGGTTGAAGAAAAACTTTATCAGAAATGTCGTTTATTGGAGGGTAAAGTTGATTTAATAATTGTTTCCGATTACTCTAAGGGCGTATTAACTGAGAAGATTGTAAATGTACTGAGGCAGTTGATTGATTCGGGGATTATGGTTGCAGTAGACCCTCACCCTTCTAATAAAGTTAATTGGGATTCATTTTCTATTATTAAGCCTAATTTACATGAGTTTAAATGTATGTCTGGAAATGAAATGAGAGACTATGAGAGCGGAGACCCTCGAATATCTGACTCTTTCAAAAAAGGAGTTTTTAAATTGATCGAAAAATGGAAGTCAGATCATTTATTAGTTACCTTAAGTGCAGATGGTATGTATTATTATAATGCCCTTAATAAAATGGATGCATGGCAGCCTACTAAATCAGCAGAGGTTTTTGATGTTTCAGGAGCTGGAGATACATCTATGGCTTTTTTTGCACTGGCGCTTACTGCTGGATGGAATGGCGAAGATGCAATGAGTTTGGCTAATGCAGCGTCTGGTATAGTGATTAGAAAAATGGGAACGGCTTCAGTTAGTTGCAAAGAATTAATACAAAGTTTAACAGAGGGATCACCATGAAGGCTATATTTAAAAATGAATTAGATGAACACATATCCGTAATGAATGAATGTTTGTTATTGGAACCGGTTCTTACAAAAGTTGTAATTCAGTGTATCCATACACTGAATTCAGGAGGGCGGATTTTATTAGTTGGTAATGGAGGCTCTGCAGCTGACGCTCAACATATAGCTGCAGAGTTTGTAGTGCGTTTTCGTAGGAAAAGAACTGGTTTGGCCGCGATAGCATTAACTACTGATATGAGTGTAGTTACAGCAGCTGGTAATGACTTTGATTTTGAAAGTATATTTTCTAGACAGGTCGAAGCGTTAGGCAAACCTGAGGATACACTAATTGCTATTTCTACTTCTGGAACTAGTCCGAACGTTATTCATGCTGCACAAGCAGCTAAAGATTTGAAAATGAAGTTAGTTACTATTACGGGATCTAAAATTAACCCTCTAGAAGATTTGGCTGATTTTCATTTAGCGATTCCCTCTGAAAATACAGCTAGAATACAAGAGTGTTATTTGTTTTTAGGGCATTTAATCTGTGAGGGGGTTGAGAGAGAATTAAGTTAGGATAGTTTATGAAAGTTATAAAATTAAATGATTTATTGGAGTGGAGAGATGACGTTAAGAGTAAAGGTGAAACTATTGCTCTTACCAATGGCTGTTTTGACCTCGTTCATGTTGGACATTTAAGAAGTATAGAAAAAGCAGCTTCTTACGCTGACCACCTTGTTGTGGCAGTTAATGCAGATGAGTCTATACGGAAACTAAAGGGGGCAAAGAGACCAATTTGTAATGAAGGAGATCGGTCGGAACTTATAGCTGGTTTTCGTTGTGTTTCACGTGTTGTTCTATTTAATGAAATGAGGCTTACGAATATTATAGAGACTTTATTACCTGACTATTACTTAAAAGGTGGTGACTATACATTAGAGAAATTAGATGTTGCAGAGCGAGCCGCACTAGAAAAAGTGCCCTCAAAAATTAAATTTTTTCCAATTGTAGAGGGTGTGTCTACAACAGATCTTGTTGAAAAAATACAATCACTATGAAAGAAATAAAGTCATCAACCCTTTATAAAGGGGTTTTTTTAGATAGAGATGGCGTTATTAATGAGGAAAATGGGCATGTAAAAAGTCTAGAAGATTTCAACCTGATAGTCGGCGCAGGTTCAGCTATTAAAAAACTAAATTCATTAGGGGTAAAAGTGGCAGTTTTAACCAATCAGTCAGGTATTGCCCGAGGATATATAACAGAAAATGAATTATTTGAAATCCACCAATACATGAGAGCTGGTTTATTGGCTGAAGGTGGAAAAGTTGACTTTATAGCTTATTCACCATGGCTGAACCAGCCCAAATTAATAGGTGGGGTAACACGCTATTTAAAAGATCATCAAGATAGAAAGCCTAATCCAGGCATGATAAATAGAGCCTGCGAGCATTTTAAATTATGTAAGGATGAGGTTTGTTACATAGGTGATACAAAAAGAGATATGCAGGCGGCTCAGGCTGCAGGAGTTGATTTTTACCCTATAAAGTCAAGAAAGGCTCATGAATTTAATTCAGATTTGACGATACATAACTCGTTGTTTGATTGGATGCAATGGGCTTGTGAAAACAAGCTTTTAAAGTCAAAGAGCTAAAAGTATTATATTATTATAGATTGTCTTATGAAAGTTTTTATTACTGGAGGATCGGGTTTTATAGGTATTAATTTGATTAACTCTTTAGAGGAATTAGGTTATAGTATCGTAAATTATGATATATTATCTCCCCCTATAGACGCGCATAAAAAGTATTGGTTTCAAGGTGATATTATGGACCTGAAAGCGCTGAAAAAAAAGTTGTCCGACTTTAAGCCCGATTGGGTTATTCATCTAGCAGCTAGAACAGATTGTGATGAGAATACGACTGTTGAAGACGATTATCAATTAAACACAAAGGGAACGGCTAACGTGTTAGAGGCTGTTGGTTTTGTAGATAGTGTAAGGCGCCTAATTATAACCTCAACACAGTATGTGTGTGGACCTGGTAGGCAGCCGAAAGATGATAGTGATTATTTCCCACACACTGTATATGGTCATAGTAAAGTTGAGACTGAAAAGCTTACGAGATCAGCTGAACTAGATACTATATGGACTATAATAAGGCCTGTTAATATTTGGGGACCACACCATCAGCGGTATAGTAATGAGTTTTGGAGGATCGCATCTGCAGGTTTATACTTGCATCCTGATGTTTCTGCGCCGACTAGAACTTATGGCTATATTGGTAATGTTATCTGGCAAATGCTTACAATACTGAATTCACCTGAGGAAAAAGTTGATAAGCAGGTTTTTTATGTTGGAGATGACCCTATTCAAATTGACCGTTGGTCTATTGGCTTTTTCAAAGCGTTTAGAGGGAAAGATCCAATTAAGGTGCCGATGAAAGCGATGAAAATACTTGGTTATATAGGTGATGTGATATCTGTAGTAATAAGACGTCCATTTTTTATAACCTCTTCACGTCTAAATAGCATGACAGAGGATTATATATCGCCAGTAACGAAAACTAAAAATTTATGTGGTGATGCCCCGTATTCGTTAGAAAATGGAATTGAAGAGGTTGTTAATTGGTATCAGAAGAGAAAGGATAAATAATAATGTCGATTTCCAAAAAGGTACATATAGTAGTTGCTGGACAGTTTCCGCCGCCTATAGGAGGGCAAAATATCAATATAAAAAGAATTTTTGATTTATTATCTTCACAAAAAGATATGGAGGTGAGCCATCTTAAGTTTGAATTTACTAAATCATGGCAGACTAATAGAAAGGTAGGCGGAGATAAAGTAGTTGAATTATTTAGAGTGTTTGTTCGGTTATTATGTATTCGAAAGAAAGGGGGGATTGATTTTTTATTGTATCCAGTTGGCGGCCCTCACACTGTACCTCTTATAAGAGATTGGATTTTACTTCCCATATTAAGCCTTTTTTCAAAGAGAATTGCGGTACACTTTCAAGCAGCAGGTTTATATGAACGAATGAATAGGTCACCTATTTGGTTTACTGAAATTACAAAATTTATTTACCGAAAGTGTGCGACAGAAGCATTTGTTTTATCTGATTATGGAAAGATTGATGCAATAGCAGCGGGCTTTGACGAGATTCATATATTGCCTAATGCTTATGAAGATATTGCAGGTTCTACTTTGACCCGATCTAAGGGCAGTGAGGTTTCGATTTTAAATGTTGGGCATCTATGTCAGGATAAAGGAACCCCGTACTTGATAGAGGCTTTTGGCAAAATAGCAAATAGCTATCCAGAGGTTAAACTTAATTTAGTAGGTGAAGTATTGGCACCTTATTCTGAAGAACAAATGTATGCAGATATCAAGAAGTCTGGTGCAGCAAATCAAATTTCATGGAAAGGTGTTTTGAAAGGGGAAGCATTAAATTTAGCTTATGAAGAATCAGACTTATTTATTTTTTCATCGTTAGCTCCATATGAATCGTTTGGTATGGTTTTAATTGAGGCAATGCATTGGTCTCTACCTGTGATTGTAACTGATTGGCGGGCTAATGTTTCTGTATGTGGTGAAGGTTTTGGAGGTGTAGTAGTAAGTGAACCAGAAAAAAATTTCTCGGGGAAGCTTGAATGGGCAATCAAAAGTGCAATAGAGCAACAATCTATGTGGGTTGAATGGGGTGAGAAAAATCGTCAAATTTATATTGAAAAATATACGGTGAGAAAATTAGTAGATAACCTTAGGGAGTTAATTTTATAGTTAAGGATATGTTTAGTCGTAATAAGTCCGTTGTTTCTGCCTCGATTGTAGTAGTTTTCGTGTATTTATTTTTAGTACATGGATATTCTACAGGTTATGAGTTTTCGAGAGAGTCTTTAGGCTCTTCAATTATAGCAGATTATGGAAGAGATGGCGGAGAATGGAGCTTCGGTTGGGTCGTTCTACCTGCTATCCTAACGTTAATTTTTTTGACGCGTAAGCGTTATCAAGAGCTTGAACTTAAGCCCGATCATATAATTGGCGGTTTACTTTTGTTAATTGGATTTTTTGTTTATTTTGCTGGGTTTAAGGCGAATCAAAAATATTTTGGTTATGCTTCAGGGCAGATTATAGCAGTGGGGGCTATTTTTTGGTTTTTGGGGAGACAGTGGTTTTTTATGTCGTTTTGGTTGGTTGTTTTACTTGGTATGATGTGGCCGTGGAGGTTTTTGATAGAGCCTATTAGTTTTCCTCTTCAGCTTATCATGGTTAAGTTGACTACTGGCTTTTTAAATCTCATTGGGGACCCAGCTATTTCAAATGGAACAGCTATTATGTCGACAAAGGTCGACCCAGTTGACGGGGGTGCCATTAGTTTAAATGTAGCTGCGGCATGTAGTGGGCTACGTTCGCTATTTGCATTGTTTATGATGGGACTGATATATGGTTACTTGAGTTTAAAGAAAGAGTGGAAAAGGGTTCTACTTATAAGCTTGGTTCCACTTATTGCTATTATCGGTAACTTTGTTAGGATGATGATGCTCTACTTCGGCACTCAGGTGATGGGTCGTAAGGTAGCTATTGGCGAGGGAGAGCATGATCCTTCATCATATCATATTACATCTGGGCTAGCTGTTTTTGTAGTAGCTATCATCGTGATGATGATATGTGTGGAGCTTATGAATCGCGGATTTAGAATGTTAAAGAAGCGGAAGACAGTAGTGAAAAATGTGGCTTAATTATAGCGAATATAAGAAATGAACCATTTATCTAGAGCGCTTATATTTATTGGACTAGCGGTAATCACTGTAGTTTTATGTCAAATCTTCCCAAATGCGGCGAGTAATCCAGAGGCAGGTGTGTATATGCAGCTTCCTGAAAACTTAGAGGGCTATACTTCTCAAGAGTTGGAGATGTCTGAGCTGGAGAAGCATTGGTTACCAGATGATACAGGAAATGTTAAAAGAATATATCACCCAATAGATGTATCGGATACTAAAGAAAAGACGCTAGGTTCAATTACCGCTAATATTATATTAAGTGGTGCTGACCACCGGAGTTTACACCGGCCTGAAGTGTGTATGACAGCACAAGGATGGACGATTGATGCTAGGGAAGTTGTGAGTATTAATACTGACGGTGGAAAACTTGATGTGATGGATCTTCATTTATCTAAAAAAATAAGCTCTGAGGACGGTAATAAATTCACTCTGAAAGCCCATTATATATATTGGTGGGTAGGAAAAGAGGTGTCTACACCTCATAGCTGGCAGCGTGTTTTATTATCCTCAATGAATAATATTTTTAAGAACGTGAATGACCGATGGGCTTATCCTAGTGTGATGGTAATAGGTTTAGATGAATATGAGGGGTCAGAAAAGGCTTCTAGAGAACGGGCTATAAAATTTATTAAAGAATATGCCCCTACGTTTCAAATATCTTTAGGTGCGGTGGATAATGGTGGAGGATAGATGATGACTATACTCACTAAAGTGAAAACACTGTCAGTATGGTATTATGCTATACTGGCTATTTTTATTTTATTGGTATGCTTAGGTTCGAGCAACTTGATGCGTGAAAGTGATCAAGCGTCTATTATTGATGGAGCTTATCAATTGTCGAATGGAGGATCTTTAGTAGGGCGGACGTTCTACAATTATGATATGCAGTACATATCGTATTGGATATTGGGGGCTGTGTATTGGTTTTTGGATTTATGTGATTTGCCAGCTTCTCCAGACTTATTAGTTAAGCTTGTAGGAGTAGGTAATGCAGTAGCAGCTTTTTGTTTTGTTATAGGTGTTGTGACCCTAGTTTTGAATTTGAACCGCTTCAATTGGTGGAAGTGTTTATTACTATCAATGGGCTTATTCTCTCCTGTAATACTATATAGTGCGCCGCTTCTTTCTCCTGCCATTATATCGGCAGGTTTTTTATTAATCTTGGGTGTTAGCCTTAATAAGAGAGCCAGTTTATTCATTGATATTATAGCAATGGTTCTGGCTTTTTTAGCTGTGGGGTCTCGTATGGACGCGGTTCTTGCTATGCCATTTTTAGCTTTTTTTGCCGTAAAGGGAGATCTAGTTCCAGACCTGTTTAAGACGAGACGAATATGGTTTGTGGGTGTAGGTTCGTTATTAGCTATCGCGGTAGGTAAATGGATATACCCGTTTGCTCAGCATGAGCCAAACCCGTTTTTTAATGCTCCATTATATCTGGCTTATTTAGTCTTTGGCTTGAACGGGGTGCTGTGGGCCGTAATTTTTTTGGTCGTAGCTATTATTAGAAAATTTTTGAAAACAAAAGAGGTATTATGGGCGTTATCGGCTGTCGCCGTTATATTACCGATGTTATATTACAGTGCGTATTTTTTCTCACCTAGGTATTTGATACTACTTGTCGTTATTTTACTTCTTAGTTTGCAGTTTAAGCGAGGCCAAGATTTGTGGAGTGACTTTATGAAGCAGAAGTGGGCACGTGTTCTATTATGCTTAGCTGCGGCACATAGTATTGTAGCCTTATTTATAGGTATTGGGATGAGTTCTAAAAAAAGTGGTAGTTTAGTAGTTGGTAACCCTACTGTATTTCCAACCGCGGATGGTCATTGGCCAATGGGGTCGAATTTATTTTTTTTCAAGAAGTTAGCTCAAGCGGATGATACTCCGATAGATCATAACCAAAGAATATGGAATGCCTGGTGTTCAGTTGAGCCCGCTTTAGTTTCGGGTATTTCACCTGCTATTCGTTCAAATGGGTTACTCAGCCTGGGGCGGCTATGGTTTAGTGTGAATGGTCTGGATAGTCTGAAGCAAGATGGGTCTAACAATTTATATATTGTAGATGGGCGGTCGTTAATGAAGTCTAATATTAAGCAGGGCGGAGCTTACAATCCGAGGCACGATATTGATATTTCAGGCTCTGACACGGTTCAGCAGATAGGTTTTTATAGGGGAGAGAGTATATTTCTAGTAAATGGAAACTCCTCAGGTAGGGCTTCGGAATGGGCTGATTTAGAGCTCTTTAAAAAGCTTAATGAGGGAGACGATTTAGTTATTCTAGAGCACAATAAAATATCTCAAAAATCAACAGAAGCTATAACAACTTCAGGTTCGCATGAGTGGTTTTTTATTGTGCCTATAGACTTAGAGGCTGATTTCCAGACTTGGGTATCAGGTTGCGATTTTAAATTTATTACGAGTGAATTGGTTGGAGCTCGTAAGGTATCGTCATATAGGGGCTCTACTATGATACCGTTATCAAAAATGCGTGAATTGCCTTCCAAGGTTATTATCGCACGTTCGAGCTTACCTAGCTTTATGAAAAGAGAGAATATGAGATAGCTAAGAAGGCTGTTTCAGCAGAAAGTGTTTAATATCATGAAAAAAGTTAGTATTATCATACCTTGTTATAATGAAGAGGCTGTTATGGAACACCTTTTTACGAGGCTTAATAAGGTTCTAGAAAATCTAAGTTATGATGTAGAAATAATTTGTGTTAGTGATGGATCTATTGATGAAACCTGGTCTTTAATTCGTAGATTTTCTGAGAATGATAAACGTTGGAAAGGTCTGTCACTTTCTAGAAATTTTGGGCACCAGATGGCTGTTTCTGCTGGCCTAGCTCAGGCTAAAGGCGAGTGCTCCTGTATTATAGATGCTGACTTACAAGACCCTCCAGAGGTTCTTGTAGACTTTTTAGACGCGTGGGAATTAGGAAACGAGGTTGTCTATGGTGTTAGGAGACGGCGAGAGGATAAAGGTCTGAAGAGAGTATTGGCATGGGTTTATTACCGTTTTCTTAAAAAATTGAGCTCGGTAGAGATTCCAATTGATGCAGGTGATTTTTGTTTGTTAGATGAAAAGGTTGTTCACATCATGAATAAGCTTCCAGAGCGTAACCGTTACTTAAGAGGCTTAAGAGTATGGTGTGGTTTTAGGCATTACGCGGTCGAGTTTGATCGAGAAGCACGTGTGGCTGGAGAAGTGCGTTATACCTTTCAGCAGTCATTAAAGCTTGCCTGTGATGGTTTATTTTCATTTTCTGCAGTGCCTCTTAAGTTGGCATCACATATTGGTTTGTTGGTATCACTTACGGCCTTTTTAGGTGCCGTGGTAACTCTGCTGCAGCGTTTGTTTCCTGTTTTCTTTGATAAGTTTGGAATGGCTCCAGCGCCTGGGTTTGCCACAATTGTGATTTCAATTTTATTTTTAGGAGGGGTGCAGTTGATTTGTTTAGGTATACTGGGCGAATATATAAGTAGAATATATAAGGAGGTTCAAGCAAGGCCGAATTGGATCATTAGTGAAGCGACTAATTTAAATGTGAAAGAGGGTAGCTAGTTTGAAATGGTTGTTCTTAAAAGGAACATCTACCTGTATGATCAATTTAAAAAAATATGTAAGTAAACAGTTTATCCTTTATGGGGTTATAGGCGTTTCAGGTGTTACGATTGATTTCCTTACGTTTTACCTGTTTGTAGAATACTTTGAAATTAATTATCAAATAGCGAACTGGTTATCTACCAGCTTGGGTATTTTAAATAACTTTTTCCTTAACGCTTATTTAAATTTTGGCAAAACAGATCGCCTTTTGATTCGACTGTTTAAGTTTTACGCTATCGGGTTGTTAGGTTTGCTTATTACGGCTTTGTTATTGTTTATCATGATTGAGGTTGTTGGTGTAAATGCTATGTTAGCAAAGGGTTTATCTATTTTTGTGGTTGTACTAGTTCAATATAGCTTAAATAAAAAAATATCGTTTGGTGATAAAGCAATGAAGTAAATGGAGGCTGTGAATAAAGTTTTAGTAGTTGGAGGTGGCTTGACGGGTTTGGTTGCTGCTAGAGAGCTTGCTCAAAAAGGTCACGATGTGACACTGGTGGAGGCTGGTAATGCGTTAGGTGGCTTAGCTTCGAGCTTTGATATAGCCGGTGAATCTTTAGAGAAAGCATACCACCATATTTTTAGAACAGATGAGGATATATTATCTCTTATCGAAGATCTTGGGATGAGCAGAAGCCTTGAGTGGAATGAGAGCTCCGTAGGGATCTACAGGGAGGGCAAAGTCTGGGACTTTATGACCCCTGTAGATTTGTTGAAATTTAAGCCCTGTAATATCATAGGGCGTATTCGGATCGGTATAGCAGCCCTTTATATCAAGTATTCTAAAGATTGGCGGAAATTTGCTAATACAACAGCAATCTCGTGGATGAAAAAGGCGTGTGGTCACTCGGCACTTAAAACTGTATGGGGGCCACTGCTGAAAGGGAAATTTGCAGGGCATGCTGAAGGTATATCTATGGCATGGCTGTGGGCTAGGTTACATGTACGTTCTAATTCCAGAGAGCCAGGTAATGGGGCGGAAAGTCTTGGATATATTAGTGGTGGATTTCAATGCCTAGTAGATGCACTAGAAGCTGATTTAGTAACATTAGGTGTTAGGGTTAAAAGAGTCTGTAGGCTTTCTAGTATAGAGTCTCAAGCTCACAAGATTAATGTTTTGTTAGGGGGTGAAAGTGAAATATACGATCAGGTCTTATTTACTGGCCCTAATAATGCGTTGTCTACAATACTCAAAAGCAATTCGTTAGTTCCGGAGTATCGTTCAAGACTGGATGCCTTTGATTACCTAGGGGCGATGTGTCTCATTTTTACTACTGAGCAATCATTAGGAGATCATTATTGGGTGAATGTAAATGATGAGGAGTCACCATTTTTAGTTTTTATTAGACACACGAAGTTGATTGATAAAGGGCGCTATGGTAATCAAGAAGTGTATTACATCGGTGCATATTGTGATCAAGAAGAAGGTCAATTTAACCTGAGTGAACAGGATATTTGTTCTTCTTGGTTTTCTTACCTGAAAAAAATGCATCCAGAGTTTGATCTTAGCGAAGTAAAGGAACAGCATTTATTTAAATTTAGAAATGCGCAGCACGTGGTGAAGCAGGGGTATGAAGAGAGAGTGCTCGATTATCAAACCCCGATTAAGGGTCTTTATTTGTCTAATTTTACACAAATATACCCAGAAGACAGAGGCACTAACTTCGCTGTTCGTGAGGGTAGAAAAGTTGCGCTTTTAATGCATGAGGGAGTGTCTGAATAAATAAACAATAAAAACAAGTTATGATGACCAAAGTATCAGAGTTGATTATAGGACTAGTAGTCCTGATAGGATTACTGTGTGCCTTCCTGTTAGGGACGAGGCTGAGCACTCCTTTGCAATCTCCAGCGCTTTTAGTTTTGTCTGTAGCTGGTGGTTTGTCAGTATTGATGGTGTTTACTAAGAGGCAAATGCCGTCTGTTCGTTTATTGGTTTTCTTTTCCGTTGTATGGCTGTATTTTATTCTGCGAGCTTATTTTTCTCCTGTAGGAGATCTAGGTAGCGAAGATCTATTTCTTATTTTTTCAGCAGGTCTGCTTTATGTCACTACTGGATATAACCTTGGCACGGCCTCGATGAGGATGGGCTTAGCGTATACGGTTATATTAGCTTTATCCCTAAATGTTATATCAGGCCTTATTCAATATACAGGTGGAGAGGGTATATGGCCGCAGCAGTTCTTCACAGATGTGGAGCGCCCGGGAGGCAGTGTCATCACCGGACTTTATGGATATAGAGGCAGTTTTGCTAATTTTACTAGTATTGCGGGGGTGCTGACTCTGGCTCTAGCTATCTGGGGCAAGTTCCATATTGTGGTAAGAGCTGTCTTTTTTAGTGGCACAGCGTTGAGCTTCTTTTTGATATCACAGGCAAATTCAAGGTCGGCGATTTTGGCTTTGATAGTAGGTGTGCTCGTGATGATAGTTTGTTTGTTTATTTATGCTAAAGGTCAGCATGATAAATATCAGAAAAAATTAGCACTATCAGCTGGAGTTTTGACCTTGTTACTTATTATAGGTGGAGGCATTGCTGCGGTCTCAATTTTTTCTAATAGAGCAGCTGAAGATGTTAGTGTGGCGGATGTAGTTTTTGCGGATTCTGCACGGGGAAGCTATTGGCCAATGGCTATAGATCAGGTTTCGCTGGACCCTATTTTAGGATCTGGTAGCCGTAGCTTTTCATATTTATGTGATCGTTTTTGGAATCCTAATTTGAGAGTGCAATCAAATAGCCCCGAATTTGTGCATAATGAGTATTTACAAACTCTGACAGATTACGGGGCAGTCGGGCTATTGATGATTTTAGTTTTTGTATGTGCACACCTAGTTATAGGATTTAAGAGGTTGAGGGTGATTTCGGATTTGATGGCTTCAAAGGATTTGAAGAGCTCAAATGCTATAGCGTTGTGTGTAGCTGGTATGGCTGGGATTAGTATTATGGCGGTGCATGTCATATTTGACTTTAGAACGCACCTGCAAGCTAACTTACTATTGGTGAGCTGCTGTATGGTCTGGGTATTACCCGTTAAATCACTGAAAGCAGAGAGTTCTTCAGTTAGTCAAAAGCTCGGCATATTAGTATCAACATTATGCCTGGTCGCGGTAGTTGTTTTCTCAACTTCTCTAGGGCTTCAGGAAGCCAGAGTAGCTAAGATTTTGAGCAGCCAAAAAATGACAGAAGAAACAGGAAGCTGGGATGTTCAGGCTGCCTACTCTATCGATAGGATATCCGCTCTTGAGCAAGCTATTGAAATCCGCCCTACTTTTAGGAGGCACCTGAAATTGGGAGCTCTATATTATTATCAGGCACTAAATTTTTCAGAGCCAGAAGGTCGTAAGGAGGTGCTTCAAAGGTCTTTATTTCAATATCTAGAAGCCAATAAAAGGCACCCCTATAACCCCGTAGCTGTTATTAACATAGCTAGGATCCTCGCTGCTAATAAGGAGTATGAAAGGTCGGGAGCATATTTTGAGCAGGCGTTATCTTTAGGTAATAAGAGGGCTGATATATGGTATGATGTTCGTTATTATTGGGCTAGAATGTTATGTGAGAGAGCTGCGGATTTATATAGTTTGGGTGAAACTGAGAAAGCTGACGCTATGTATAAGGCGGGAGCTGTTAAATTGGCAGAGATTGAACATACTCGTGCTAAAAAAGAGATTTGGAAACTTGAAGCTCAGATTGTGGCTACAAGGTTACAGTTACTTAGTGGATTAAATAAATTTGACGCAGCTGACATGGAGCTGCAGCGCTTCACTTTGCATAATAAAGAGAGGAGGCGAAAGGTGTTTAAAATTGGTGATAAAGTTTTAGCGAATTATTATCTAAGCAAAGGTAATTATTTATGGTATCAACGGAAACCGGAAGCAGCTATGTCTCAGTTTATTTCAGCTAAAAATTATTACCTAAAGCATAAGAGGCTTGTTAAAGGTGAAGTAGAT
The DNA here is from genome assembly GCA_964397975.1 of uncultured Verrucomicrobiales bacterium. Lineage (GTDB taxonomy): Bacteria > Verrucomicrobiota > Verrucomicrobiia > Verrucomicrobiales > Akkermansiaceae > Oceaniferula. The sequence continues at coordinate 22,794 of CAYNLE010000025.1, forward strand.
GAACTCTGGGAGAATGGGTATAAGATGGCTGAAGATTCGATAGAGTTTATGAAAAGAGCGGGGATTGATCCAGCTATAGACTTTGAAAAAACCCCTTAATAGCTAAGGCTTTTATTATTTATGCTAGGATCTAGAAAAAGAGAGATATATTCAATACAATTGCTGCAGTTCGTAGATGCTATTATCGTCTATCTATCTTTTTGGCTGGCTGATATATTGAATCCGTTTGTTCGCCCTTTCTTTGGGATGAATCAGATCGAGCCACTTGGTTTGGGGGCGATTACATGGTTACTGTATATTGTCGTTCCGTTTACACCCCTCATATTGGAGCTAATGGGCTTTTATAGTAATGTCATGCGGAAGACTGTCGCTAAGTCAGTAGGGCAGATGTTCCGGGTATTGGTCGTAATTGGTGTATGTGTGGCGATCATGGTGGTTTTCTTTAAAGTTCAGCCCTCTAGCCGACTTGTTCTTGTTATAGCGGGGGGGATAGGAGCGGTTTTATTATTAGCTCGTGACCTATTGGTTCGCGGGGTTTTGAGGAAGGCTGCGAAAAATGAGAGGAATAAAGAGCGGGTATTAATTGCAGGTAGTAAACTGGATATTAAAAGCTTATTAGAGACTATGCCGGAAACGGTGACGAGTTATTGGCATGTAGTTGATCATTTCGATATTAGTTCAGGCTCCGAAGCGGAGTTGGAGTCTATACTTGAGAAACATTCTGTTGAACGGGTGATTATAGCCGCTGAACATACTATTTTTGAGCAAATATCTAAAACGGTAGAGCTGTGTGAGACACAGGGCATTGATGTGTGGGTATCTGCAGGTTTCGTCAGAACACAGGTGTCTCGTCCTACATTTGATAATTTAGGCGGGAATCCGATGCTGGTATTACGAAGAACGCCAGAGCTTTCTTGGGCGCTGTTGCTTAAGTCTGTAATAGATAAGGTGTTTGCCTTTCTTTTAATTATAGCAACATCTCCATTTTGGGTGCTCGCATACATTGGCATTCGAGTAGCCAGTCCTGAGGCGCCTGTTTTCTTTCGCCAAGATCGAGCTGGGAAATATGGTAAGCCATTTAAAATGTGGAAATTTAGAACCATGATTCCCGATGCTGAGGCTAAGTTAGCAGAGGTTAAGAAAAGCCAAGGTAATGAGATGACGGGGCCTGTTTTTAAATTAGATAAAGACCCTCGAGTATTTCCTTTCGCTCAATTTTTAAGAAAGTGGAGTATCGATGAATTACCTCAGCTTATTAATGTGCTTAATGGTGATATGAGTATGGTAGGACCTCGTCCTTTACCTGTCTATGAGGTGAAGGAGTTTGAAAAATCTGCATACAGGAGGCGTTTAAGTGTGAAACCTGGCATTACTTGTTCATGGCAAGCTGGGGGGCGAAATACGATTACGGATTGGGAGGACTGGGTGAAAATGGACTTAGAGTACATTGATAACTGGTCTCTTTGGTATGATTTCAAACTGATTTTGATGACCGTTCCAGCTGTGCTGTTTGGTAAAGGTGCAAAATAATTATGCCTATCACGGTGATTTGGTATTGTCATTGAACAAACAAAATTCAAAGTAAGAGAGTGACTCGGCCATCAGGGCATAGTCCAATATGTCATTTTTATGAAAATATTCAGCGGTAAGGCACATGGAGAGCTTGCAGGTAAAATTGCATCTCACTTAGGACACAAGCTTGCAGACGTAAATGTCACCTCATTTCCAGATGGTGAAACGTTCGTGCAAATTAACGAAAATATTCGCGGTGAGGATATCTATATAGTCCAGCCGACGTGTCCACCCACTAATCATAATTTGATGGAAATGCTCATTATGGTGGACGCAGCTAAGCGTGCTAGCGCTGGTAGGATTACGGCTGTTATGCCATTTTTTGGTTATGCTCGTCAGGATCGTAAGGATAAACCTCGTGTTCCTATTACAGCGAAGCTGGTTGCTAACTTAATATCAGCGGCGGGAGTGGATCGTGTGCTCACTATGGATTTGCATGCGCCACAGATTCAGGGCTTTTTTGATATCCCTGTAGATCATCTTTATGCAAAGCCGGTATTTATTAAGCACCTTCGTGAGCAGCACGGTGATGACGCTTCGAACCTCACAGTTGTATCACCAGACGTTGGTGGTGTAAAAATGGCGCGTTCTTATGCTGATACCCTTGGTGCGGAGCTAGCTATTGTAGCTAAGCACCGCATTAGTGCTACGAAGGTAGAGGCAATGAATGTTATTGGTGATGTAGAAGGACGGAATGTTCTTATGGTCGACGATATGACAGAAACAGCAGGGACGCTCTGTGCTGCAGCTGAGATGCTACAGAAAAGTGGAGCGAAGAGCATTTATGCAGGTGTTTCTCATGGTATTTTAGGTGATTTAGGTAGGCAGCGTATTGCTGATTCAGCGATCAAAGAGCTGATAGCAACAGATTCTGTTCCTCAGGCGCACGGTGAAAAAGTGACCACAGTCAGCGTTGCGGGTCTCCTAGGAGATGCGATGATGCGTATCCATGATGGAGAATCTGTTACTTCTCTCTTTGACATTGACGCATAACATGTTAAATCGCGCACCTCGAAAGGTGCTGGCGACTCACTCTACTACCCTAAGTCAGCAAATTTCTGGACCTGCTCCGTCCCCAATTAAATATTCTAACTATTCAAATATATGGCTAAACCACAAATTTTAAAAGCAACAGAACGTCAACGCACAGGTTCTGGTTCACTTAAGCAAATGCGACGTGAGGGTTACGTCCCATCCGTAATTTACGGTGGTGGGACAGAGAACAAGAACATTAAAATTCACGCAAAGACATTCCGTGATATGCTCAATGCAGCATCATCTGACAGTATTCTCGTTAACTTAGATATTGAAGGTTCTGGCACACAGCTTGCATTCTTGCAGGACGTTCAGCACAATGCTTTATCAGGTGAGACGCTTCACGTTGATTTCTTAGCAGTGAATGAGAAGACTGCTATTAACGCAACTCTACCGCTTGCTCTCATCGGTGAGGCCGTAGGAGTTAAAGCTGGCGGCTCTCTTGAGCAGCTACTTTACACAGTCGAGATCAGTTGTTTACCAAACGATCTTCCTGAAGGAATCGAAGCTGATGTTTCTAGCCTTAAAGTTGGTGAAGCGCTTCACATTGGAGCAATTAAGTTCTCAGAAGGTGTTAAGCCAATTCTTAATGATGACGTTGTTGTCGCTATTGTAGCGAAAACACGTG
>CAYNLE010000025.1:26128-28315 GCA_964397975.1 uncultured Verrucomicrobiales bacterium
CTGAGGCAGCACCTGCTGAGTAATTTACTTTAAACAAAAGTAGCTCGAAGCCTTTTCTTGGCTTCGGGCTATTTTTTTATAAACTCATTGTCATGTCATCCATTAAGTTAGTCGTTGGTTTAGGGAATCCTGGACAGAAATATGAAATGACGAGACATAATATAGGCTTTCTCGTGCTAGATCGTATCGCAGGGGGCTCGTCAGCGCAGTTTGCTAATCATTTGAAGTGGCGAGCGCATATTGCCAAGACGGTGAATACTGGGGCTATTTTGATGAAACCTCAGACATTTATGAATGAGAGTGGTCAGTCGGTCGCGGCGGCTTTGAGGTTTTATAAGTGGAAACCTGAAGAGGTTTTGGTCGTTTATGATGATGCCTCTTTATCATTTGGTTCATTACGTTTTAGGGAATCCGGCTCTGCTGGTGGGCATAATGGGATGAAGTCTCTGATTAATCATCTAGGTGGTGATAACTTTCCAAGACTGAAAATAGGTATAGGAAATGGCAAGCCAGGAGGGATGATCGGGCATGTATTGGGCAAATTTTCTACTGAAGAGGGCAATGAATTAGAAAACACGCTTGCATGTGCGGCAGAAGCTGTTCAATTTGCGCTCACCGATGGAGTCCTTGCTGCGGCAAATTCCTTCAATCATAAAAATAACTAACTCTTAAACGAAAGTTTTAACCAAACAAAGCGATGAGCAGAAAATACGAAGGTCTAATTGTCCTCAATACACAGGGCACAGAAGAAGGCATTGATGATCTTGTTACAGCAGTAGCAAAAGAAATGGAAGGCAGCGGAGCTAAGATGGATGAAGTCCAGCAGCTAGGCCGTAAGAAGTTTGCTTACAATGCACGCCAGATCGAAGGAGGCCATTATGTAAACTACATCTTCGAGGCAGCACCTACAGATATTGAGAAAATTCAGACAGCTTTGGCTCTGAATACTAGTATCTACATGCAGCACTATCAGCGTCTCGCTTAGGTTGTTGTATTCTTAGAGAGGGTGGCGTAAATTAACGTTGCCTCGATAAGAGAGTTTTTAATAATATCTAAATATGGCTAGTTTTAATAAAGTAATAGTTATGGGTAATGTTACCCGTGATATAGAGTTACGCTATACACCTAAGGGCACAGCAGTAGCTGACATCAGTCTGGCTGTGAACCGTGTCCGGATGAGTGATAGTGGGGAAAAAATAGAAGAAGTCACATATGTAGATATTACCCTATGGGGGCGCACGGCGGAAGTAGCTCACCAATATGCAGGTAAAGGGAGACCTTTACATGTAGAAGGACGGTTACAGACTGACTCGTGGGAAGATAAGACAACGGGGCAAAAACGCTCAAAACTCAAAGTAGTAGCTGAAAACATCCAGTTGCTAGGTTCAGGTAATAGTTCAGCCGGTGGAAATTCTCAGGCGGGCCCTTCGAATCCTCCCGCAGTACAGCAGCAGCCCCAGAGTCAACCTTCCACGCAGGGCGGATCACCTGCTCAGGGTGGTTATGTTGATGACAATGACGATATTCCGTTTTAGAACTAGCCGTTACTAAATCAGTTTTTTAAAAAGCTATCCACAGATTGTGGGTAGCTTTTTTTTAGGTGCGTTGTACTGATTATTTAAATGCTAAGTGCTTGACCGTAAGTCTGAATTCATCGATTTTATTGATTAAAGGGGGCTGTTAAATAGATTCCTTATAATGACAAATGAATATTCATAATATAGTTAGAGGTGCTTTTCTTGCAGATGCTCATGGCCTAGGTTCACATTGGGTTTATAATCAGGGTAAGCTTGCGCGTGTTTATCCTGAGCTCCTCGTTCCGCTTGATGACCCTCAATCAAATTATCATCCGAACCGTAAGAAAGGGGGCTTTACCCATTTTGGGGATCAGATGTTATTTCTTCTACGGTCATTACCGTCTATGGGCGGTAGTTGGTCGTTACCCGTTTTTCGCGAGGTATGGAAAAGTTCAATGACTTCTTATGACGGGTATTTAGATGGGGCGAGTAAAGAGACGCTTGAAAACCTTCATAGCGGTAATGCGGTTTCAGCTTCGGCGAGTGATGACCTTTCTGGCGTTTCTCGTATGGTGCCGCTTCTGTTATTAGATCTTTCTCTGGACGAGTTGATCGTAGCATCAAGAGAGCAGACATCTTTGACTCATGGAGATCCGGCCGTTGTAGATGC